>JAVLFO010000622.1:0-6700 GCA_046052805.1 Aquabacterium sp.
TATAAGAGACAGGCCGACGACGAGACCCTGCCCGAGGTGCCCGATGAGGGCGCTGAGGCTGAGGCCTCGGCGGCGCTCTTGGCCTTGCCCGTGACCACGCGCAGCCCGGCGCCAAGCCCATCGCAAAGCCCTGCCTGGCACCGCTTCACACGCGGCGCGGTGGCCGGCAACTTCTTGCATGACCAGCTCGAGTGGCTGGCCCTGGACGGCTTCGCTTTGGGCAAGGACACGCCTGCCTCGCAGCAACTGGCCGAGCGCCTGCGCCGCCGTTGCGAGCGCAGTGGCCGTGCCGAGCAAGCCGACGATGTCCAGCAATGGCTCAGCACCTTGGTGCAAACGCCGCTGCCCGCGGTGGGCGCCAGCTTGCAAGCGCTGGACCGCGTCTTGCCTGAAATGGAGTTCTGGCTGCCCGCAGGCCGCTTGTCGGCCGTCAAGCTCGATGCCATTTGCCGCCAGCACCTCTTGAGCCGACGCGAGCGGCCCACCTTGCCCGAGCGCGAACTGCACGGCATGCTCATGGGCTTTGCCGACTTGGTGTTCGAGCATGAGGGGCGTTTTTGGGTGCTCGACTACAAGTCCAACCACTTGGGTGACACGGGCCAGGCCTACCACCGTGATGCGCTCGAGGCCGCCATGGCCGAGCACCGCTACGACGTGCAGGCGGCCATCTACTTGCTCGCCCTGCATCGCCTCTTGCGCGACCGCTTGGGCGAGTCCTACGACCCTGAGCAGCACTTGGGCGGCGCCGTGTATCTGTTCTTGCGCGGCATCGATGGGCCTGAGCGTGGCTGCCACTTCGTGCCACCGCACCTGCCATTGTTGGACGATTTGGATGCCATGCTGGCCCATGGTTTGAGCCACGAAGGAGAGGGCGCATGAGCCGGCCTCCGCTCACCCCCTCCGCACAGGCCGGCCTGTTTGACGTGCAGCCCTGCACCGGAGCCGAGATGCTGTCCACCTTGCAGACATGGCGAGACGCTGGCTGGCTGCGCCGCATTGACACGGCCTTGGCCGCCTTTGTGCTCGAGCGCGACCCCCAAGCCTCTGCCGCCGTGTTGATGGCCACGGCCCTGCTGGCCCACATGGAGGGCCGTGGTCACACCTGCTTGCCTTTGCGCAGCCTGGTCAGCCCGCCAGCGGCCTTGCTGGGTTGGGCCTCGCCCGCACCCGAGGCTTTGGCGCATGCCTGGGTCCATTTGCCGGCCACCCTGGCCGATTGGCATGCGGCCTTGCAAGGCCAGCGCATGGTGGCTGATGCCGATGACGTGGCCTCGCCACCTTTGGTACTGGGCGGCACCAAGGTTGATCCTTTGCTCTACCTGCGCCGCTACTGGGACTTTGAAAACACCGTGGCCCAGCAGGTGCTGGCACGTGCGCAGCCTGTGCCGGGTTTGAGCGAGGCCTCGGTGCGTGTTTGGCTCGACCGATTTTTCGATGCGCAAGGCGATGGCCGCATCGACTGGCAAAAGCTCGCTTGTGGCATGGCCTTGCGCAGCCGCTTCACCGTCATCACCGGGGGGCCGGGCACCGGCAAGACCTACACGGCCGCACGCCTGCTGGCCTTGCTGTTCGCCATCAGCCCCGACCCCAACCGCCTGCGCGTTGGGCTGGCCGCGCCCACGGGCAAAGCGGCGGCGCGCCTGAAGCAGTCGATCGACTCGGCCTTGTCGGGGTTGAGCCAGCGCGTGGGCGATGCGCTCGACCTGACCGCGCTCACCCAACGCATCGGCGCCGCACGCACGCTGCACAGCCTGCTGGGCGCAAGGCCCGACACGCGCCGCATGCGCTTCCACGCGGGCAACCCGCTGGATGTGGACGTGCTCATCGTCGACGAGGCCTCCATGATCCACCTCGAGATGATGGCCGCCTTGCTCGATGCCTTGCCGCCCACGGCCAGCCTGATCTTGTTGGGCGACAAAGACCAGTTGGCCTCGGTGGAGGCCGGCGCCGTGTTGGGCGACCTCTGCCAAGACGCCGCCAGCGGACGCTACAGCCAGGCCACATCGGCCTATGCCCAAGCGGTGTGCGGCCAAGCCTTGCCGGCGCAGTGGCTGGCCGACCCGGCGCCGCTGTTGGCCCAGCACACCGTCATGCTGCGCGAAAGCCGGCGTTTTGGCGGCCCCATTGGTCGCTTGGCCCAGGCCGTCAATGCCGGTGATGCGGACGCGGCTCAGGCCGCCTTGGCCGGCGATGCCACGGGCGCGGTGCACACCGAGCCACAGCCGCAACCCGCCACCGTTTGGCGCTTGGCCTCGCAAGGCAGGCGCAGCGCCTTCGGGCCTTTGCCCAGCTACGCGGCCTACCTTCACGCCATCGCGCAACGCCCAGCACACCTGGTGGGCGATGACCACACGCAAGCCCACGAAGCCTGGGTCAAGTCGGTGCTGATCGCTTTTGAGCGTTGCCGCGTGCTGTGCGCCGTGCGCGAGGGCGAATGGGGCACGCAAGGCCTGAACCGCACCATCGAAGCCACGCTGGCCGAGGCGGGCTGGATCAAGCCCCGTGGCGAGTGGTACGTCGGGCGGCCGGTCATGGTCACGCGCAACGATGCGGGCTTGGGCGTCTTCAATGGCGACATCGGCATCACCTTGCCGGCCAGCACCGCCCATGCGGGCCTGCGCGTTTACTTCTTGGATGGCGAGATGCTGCGCTCGGTGAGTGTGAGCCGCTTGGCCCACACCGAAACTGCCTTTGCCATGACCGTGCACAAGAGCCAGGGCTCGGAGTTCGAGCACACCATCCTGGTTTTGCCACCCTATGGTGGCAGCCTGATCAACCGCGAACTGGTCTACACCGGCATCACGCGGGCGCGTCAGGCCTTCACGCTCGTGTCAGCGCAGCCTGATTTGCTGCGCGCCGCCTTGCAGCAGCCCACGCAGCGCGCCAGCGGTTTGTTGAGCTTGCTCGGGTCTGGCCCCAGCGGCGCAGCCTGAGCCCAGGCCCGTGCCCGGCATCAAGGCGCCGGGTTGGGGTGACGCTTGTGGATCGCTTCGATGCCATCCAGCACCTCTTGCGGCAGCGTCACATCGAGGCTGGCGATGTTGCTGCGCAGTTGCGCCAAGGAGGTCGCCCCGATGATGTTGGACGTGACGAAGTCGCGGCTGTTCACAAAGGCCAGCGCGCCTTGTGCCGGGTCGATGCCGTGCCCGTTGAACAGCTTGACGTACTGGTAGGCCGCCTGCTCGGTGGGCTCGTTGGTGTAGCGCGTGAAGCGGTCAAACAAGGTGATGCGGCCATCGGCAGGGCGCTGTCCGGCCAGGTACTTGCCACTGAGCACGCCAAAGGCCAGGGGCGAATAGGCCAGCAAGCCCACGTCTTCACGGATGGCCATTTCGGCCAGGCCGATCTCGAACGTGCGGTTGACCAAGCTGTAGGGGTTCTGGATGCTCACCACGCGCGGCAGCTTCAGGTGCTCAGCAGCGCTCAAAAAACGGCTCACGCCCCAAGGCGTTTCGTTCGACAAGGCCACATGCCGCACCTTGCCGCTTTGCACCAGCTCTTGCAAGGCGGACAAGGTTTCCTCGATGGGCACGGTGTCTTCGTCCTTCACATGCACATAGCCCAGCTGGCCGAACATATTGGTCGAGCGGTCGGGCCAGTGCAGCTGGTACAGGTCGATGTGGTCGGTCTGCAGGCGCTGCAGGCTGTCGTTCACGGCCTCAAAGAGGTTGGTCTTGTTGAACGACAAGCGTCCACCGCGGATGTGCGAAGGGCGCATGGCCTGCCTTGAGGGGCCCGCTGCCTTGGTGGCCAGCACGATGTCATTGCGGCGGCCTGTGCGCTTGAGCCAGGTGCCGATGTACTGCTCAGTGCGGCCTTGGGTGTCCGGATGCGGTGGCACGGGGTACATCTCGGCCGTGTCGATCAGGGTGATGCCAGCGTCAAGCGCCACATCGAGCTGCTCGTGGGCTTCGGCCTCGGTGTTTTGCTGGCCCCAGGTCATGGTGCCCAGCGCGATGGCGCTGACTTGAATGCCGGTGCGGCCCAGGGGGCGGTATTGCATGTGAGGTTCCGATCAAAGTTGGGCGCGCATTGGCGTGCGGTCTGCATGGTGGCAGTCTTGCGGCAACCTCATGGCAAGCGGGGGCATCTCAGGTCAAACCGTTCGTTTTACGAATCTTTTCGCTTTGGCGGCCAACCCGGTACGCGACAGCCGCGTTGGCTCGAGATACGCTTGCTCAAGCCCTTTGGCGACGCCCATGATCACACGCTTTGTTTCGCGCTCTGCCACCGCTGTTTCCGCTGCGTGCCTGTTCGCTGCCTTTGGCTTGGCAGTCACGCCCGCTCGTGCAGACACGTCAACCGACCTGCGCTGGCTCAACCGCCTGACCTACGGTGTGAACGGCCAGGCCTTGTCTGACTGGCAATCGCAAGGCCGTAAGGCCTTTGTGCAGGCACAGTTGCACCCGCCGGCCAGCGACGACCTGCCCCCGCTTGCGCAGGCCCAAATGGCCGAGGGCAGCGCCACCAACCCGCCCTTGACCGAGCTGATCGTGCGCCTGCGCGACGAGCGCAAACGCATCAATGGCTTGAGCGAGCCCGACAAGCAGGCGGCCCGAAGCGCCTGGCAACAACAAGCCCAACACGCCATGCAGGACGCGGCCAAGCGCCATGTCTGGCGGGCGCTTTACTCGCCCTGGCAGCTGCGCGAGCAGATGAGCTGGTTCTGGCTCAATCACTTCAACGTACTGGCCAGCAAGGGGCAGATCCGCTGGCTGGTGTCTGACTACGAAGACACGGCCATCCGCCCTCATGCCTTGGGGCGTTTCAAAGACCTGGTCATGGCGACGCTCACGCACCCGGCCATGCTGGAGTACCTGGACAACACCCAGAACGCGGTCGGCCACATCAACGAGAACCACGCACGCGAGTTGTTGGAGCTGCACACCATGGGCGTGGACAGCGGCTACACGCAGCAAGATGTGCAAAACCTGGCGCGACTGCTCACGGGCCTGGGCGTGGACTTTGACGGCGAGCCGCCCCGCCTGCGTCCTGCGCTCAGGGGCAGTTACAAGTCGGGTCCGGGGTGGGAGTTCAACCCCAACCGCCATGACTTTGACGACAAACAGCTGCTGGGCCAACGCATTGCCGGGCAGGGCTGGCCAGAGATCGAGCAGGCGGTGGACCTGATCTGCGCGCAGCCCGCCACCGCGCGCTTCATCAGCCGCCAAATGGCGCAGTACTTCATGGGCGATCAGCCGCCCGCCGCGCTGCTGGACCGCATGGCCAAACGCTTTGCCCAAACCGATGGCGACATTGCCCAGACGCTGGCCTTGTTGTTCGACAGCCGTGAGTTTGCCGACAGCCTGGGGCAGGCCACGCGCGACCCGGTGCACTACGTTCTGGCCTCTGTGCGTTTTGCCTACGACGGCAAGGTCGTCAGCAACGTCAAACCCGTGGTGCAGTGGCTCAACCAGCTGGGCGAGGGGTTGTACGCCAAGACCACGCCCGATGGCTACAGCCTGCAGTCCATGGCCTGGACCAGCTCCGGCCAGATGACGAGCCGATTCGAGTTGGCGCGCTCCTTGGGTTCAGGCTCTGCGGGCTTGTTCAGCGACGACGATGGCAAACCCACCCCGGCGGTGGGCTTCCCGATGCTCAGCAACCGATTGTTCTTCACGGCTTTAGAGCCCACCTTGTCAGACCGAACCAAGCGCGTGTTGAGCCAAGCCACCAGCAATGGCGAGTGGAACGCCTTGCTCTTGTCTTCACCTGAATGGATGCAGCGATGAGCGATCAAAGCCTGTGGCACCGGCGCCAGTGGCTGCACAGCGCAGCGGCCACCACCTTGGCTTGCTTGGGCGCACGCGCTTGGGGCGCCCCCACCACGGCCACCGACGGCCGCTTCCTCATGGTGTTTTTGCGCGGTGGCTGTGATGCCCTCAATGTGCTGACGCCCACCTCCAGTGATTTCTACTTGGAGGCTCGACCCAACATCGCCTTGGCCCGGCCCGACGCTGCGCAAGAGTCTTCAGCCATCAGGCTGGATACCGATTGGGGACTGCACCCCGCGCTCAAAGACAGCTTGATGCCCTTGTGGCAAGCCCGGCAGCTGGCCTTCACGCCCTTTTCGGGCACCCCCGATCTGTCGCGCAGCCACTTTGAGACGCAAGACTGCGTCGAAGCGGGCTTCGCGCAAGACGGGGCTCGAGCCTCTGGCAGCGGCTTGCTCAATCGGCTGGCCTTAGAGCTTTCGGGACGCGCAGCCGCTGTGTCCTTCACCGAAGGCTTGCCGCTGATCATGCAGGGGCAGGCCTCGGTGCCCAACCTGTCCCTCAAGGGCAATGGCAAGACCCGTCTGGATGACCGCCAGCTCGACCTCTTGGCCCAGTTGTACGAGGGGCACCGTCTGGGCAGCGTGGTCAATGAAGGCTTGGCGCTCAAAAAAGACGCTGCCATGAACATGGACGCAGAGCAGATGGCCGCCAATCGCCAGGCCTTGTCTGCCAAAGGCTTTGAGCTCGAAGCCCAGCGCATGGCCCGCCTGATGCGCGAGCGCTTTCAGATCGGCTTCATCGATGTGGGCGGCTGGGACACCCACGTCAATCAGGGTGGCGCCCAAGGCACGCAGGCCAACAACCTGCGCAACCTGGGTGCGGGGCTGGCCACTTTCGCGCGCGAGATGGGCCCAGTGTGGGCCAACACCACGGTCTGGGTCGTGTCAGAGTCTGTCTCTTATACACATCTGACGCTGCCGACG
>JAVLFO010000623.1:0-3529 GCA_046052805.1 Aquabacterium sp.
AATGCTAATGCAAATTTATCCAATCGCTTGCACAGCGCGTTCTGAAAACGCATCGCATCTGCTCGATATTGGAAACACACCACAAAGTCGTCAATATATCTTACCAAATAAGCTTCGCCCTTTAGCCTGGGTTTTACAACCTTTTCAAACCAAAGATCGAGAACATAGTGTAAATATATATTGCTTAGCAAAACGCTAATGGATCCGCCTTGTGGAGTACCAAGTTCGCTCATTTGCAGCTCGTTATTCTCAAACACACCGGCTTTAAGCCATCGTTGGATCAAACTAATTGTGGGTTTCCGGCAACTCTGCATAGATCCGCCGCCCCAAATTAGTTATGTTACAAAAAAACTAAAATGGGAAAGATTTAACCTTATAGCAAGCCATGCTTTTTAGCCATTTTCGAATATTTTAGCATCATGCGCACTGATTCTATGAGCTGGTTCTGCGTGCTTGCCTCTATATCGCTGTTACGCAGCTCTTTTATGATTATGTTTACATCACTTTTTTTCAGCTTGCGCATGATCTGCCTTAGCTTTGCTAGATCTGCTTCCGTAGGTAATTTATTCATTGCATTTTTACTCTAAATAGCCGCCATAGCTAAATAATACCTGTAACCATGGCTTCTATCAACTCGCGCCATAATACTGAAAAAAATTTTTGCTTTACACTAAAAAACTCTTGAAATTTTTATTTAAGAGATCATTATGTGAATATACAGCCAAAACATTTTGACATAATGGGTTGAAGTGCAATGAAGAAAAAAGCTATACCTATAATACAAGAGCGCACCGAAGCAGAGATTGCTATTGTTAAAAAAACCCTTAATGACAGTGATTTTCCCGAATGGATCAAAGAGCTTCTCCTTGCATGTCTTGATAATGCTCTATGGTTTCTGCATGTCATTCAAAAGAGCAATATGACAATTAAGCGCCTACAAAATATGTTATTTGGCAAAGGGTATAAATCCAATAAAACTACTGGCACTACCGGCAATGCTGACGCTGATAGCGCTGATGACCCTACTAGTGCGTCAAATCCCAACAAAGATAATACTGATATTACCACCACAGCCACCACCAATATAGCTGACGTGGCAAATGCTATATTAACTAATGATTCGCCTATTAGCGCTCAAGAAATAGAACGCGCCGTTAATCAATCAAACACCACAGTGGGAACACCACCGTGCCCAGAAACAACAAAGCCTGGTCATGGTAGAATGCCACATACAGTATATAAGGAATACACAGAATTTGTGTTATCAGTTGAAGGGTTTAAGCCAGGGGATAATTGCCCGTTGGCCAATTGCAGTGGCAAACTATATGTGTTTGAGCCTGATCAGCCTAGAATTTTAGTGCGCGTGGTCGGGCAAAAAATGGCCGAAGTGCGTAAAATTATAATTGAAAGATTACGTTGTAATTTGTGTCATTATTTAATACAAGCAAATATTCCAGAATGGGTTGGTCGTGAGAAATATGACGCAGCATTTAAGGCGTTGATAATCCTACAAAAATACTATGTTGCGGTGCCATTTTACAGGCAGGAGAATTTCCAGCGTTTATTAGGCTTCCCCTTGCCCGATGCTACGCAATGGGATTTAGTAGAGCAAGCAGCTGGTTCTGTCTATCCAATATTTAACGAGCTGGTATTTGATAGTGCCAATGGTGAGTTAACCCACAACGATGATACCAAGGTTTTGATTCAAGAGGTCATCAAAGAAATTAAACAGAACCCTGATTGTGAGCGTACCGGCATGTTTACCAGTGGTTTTATATCGATGAATGAGGGCCATAAAATAGCATTATTTTTTAATGGCTCAAAGCACGCTGGAGAAAATCTTGCAACTATATTAGCTAACCGTTGCCCAAAAAAGCCACCAATTATCCAAATGTGTGATGCTCTAAGTTGCAATATAGCTAAAAACATAAAGACCATAATATGCAACTGTTTAAGTCATGGATTTCGTAAATTTGAAGAATTGTTAGAAACCTTGCCAACAGCGTGCTTAACAATTATGAAGTTGCTAAGCATGGTATACAAGAATGATGAGCAAACCAAAAAGATGAGCAAGACTGAGCGCCTGCTCTACCATCAGGAACATAGTAAACCAGTTATGGAATTGCTACAGCACTACATGCAGGCATTATTTGATGAAAAACTTGTTGAGCCTAATAGCGACATGGGTGGTGCCATAAAATATATGCAAAAACATTGGCATAAGCTCACGAGATTTTTAACCGTGGCTGGGGCACCGATTTGCAACAATATTTTAGAGCGTGCTTTAAAAATAGCGATCCGTAACCGCAAGAACGCCATGTTTTATCGCACCCGCTATAGCGCACATGTTGGCGGAATGCTCACCAGTATTATTTACACCTGTGTTCTAAACGACGTTAATCCATATTATTACCTCATTGCCTGCCAACAAAATGCCACAGCTATACTAAAAAATCCACGGCAGTGGTTGCCATGGAATTACAAAGACAATTTTGCTAATGCTCATCCTCCAAATCAGGCAAAGCCCGCCAATCAACGGGAATTTGCGCCTTGTGTGGACAGCCCTGTTGCAGGATAATTAGCAGCTCCACTGCGCGTAGCTTGCTTGCCTGCTCTGCATTCTGTGGCCACCATGCAAGCTTGCCGCTTGAAAATCTCTTTTGGCATAGCCACCACCCGTTGCCATCGTAGTTTAATAATTTAATACTAGTTCTACGGCTATTACGAAAAATAAAAAGATATCCGGCAAATGGATTGTTGTTAAGCTCGCGACGACTTAGAGCAACTAAACCATCTATACCCTTACGAAAATCAACCGATTCAACGGCGATCATCAAATGATGTTGGGGGGTTACCTGTAACATTGGTTATGCTCCATAAATAATTTTATAAGGGAAGTAACTTGTTCAGTCGTAGGTGGAGTTATGGTAAGTTTCATGTTGTTGGCACATTCTATCGTTATTGTGCATTCAGAAATTAGCGCTGTAAGTGGAGCTTGCACAAACTTTGCACTTTGTAGGTTGTCTGATATTTTGAGATGTTGATTATCTCCAGCTGCAAAATACTGGGGAAATTTTTGTTTCAATTGCGCAGTGCTAATGCCTAACGCTCTAGTGGCAATAGACTTCTTATTATCTGGATTAGATAGTATATTACCAACGACCTTCCATAACTCGCTTGGAATTTTATCACCTGGCGCTTTAGTTTCTCGCCAAGATTTGAACTTTTGCTTTGCTTCGTCAACGGATATCAACTGTTGCATGGTTATACCTCATGAAATTTAAATCTTGAGGTAAGTGTTGCATATCAATATGAGCAGTTACTATGCAGAGTTGCCGGAAACGCACGATCTGTATTAAAAATCTCAGGTACACCGTACAATCTAATTGCACGCTCTAAAGCGCTAACGCAAAAACTGTCATCCATGCTGTTAGAGATTTCCCATGATAATACCTTGCGGCTATACCAGTCCATAATCGCAACCAAATACACAAATCCGCCTGGCAACCTTACGTAGGTTATATCTGAA
>JAVLFO010000624.1:0-1571 GCA_046052805.1 Aquabacterium sp.
CAGCGCGCCACGTAGTTCTTGGCGTAGACCAGGTAGTCGATGATCGAGCCCGCATCTGTCCACATCCGGAACAGGTAATTGCCCTTGAAGAAGCTGTTGTGGCCATAGGCCGCATGCGCGATCACCAAAGCCTGCATGGCCATGGTGTTTTCTTCCATCAGGTAGCTGATGCAGGGGTTGGAGTTGATGACGATTTCATACGCCAACCCCATGGTGCCGCGTTTGTAGTTCTTCTCGGTGCTGATGAACTCTTTGCCGTACGACCAGTGGCGGTAGTTCACCGGCATGCCCACGCTGGCGTAGGCGTCCATCATCTGCTCGGCGGTGATGATTTCCAGCTGGTTGGGGTAAGTGTCGAGCTTGAAGCGCTGCGCGGTCTCGCGGATCACATCGTGGTACTGCTCGATCAGCTCAAAAGACCAGTCCGACGGACCTGGCAGTGGCTCGGGTTTCAAGACGGCACTCATGCATCCACCCCTTCCTTCTTGAACAGCTCACGGAACACGGGGTAGATCTGCGAGGCGTCCAGCACCTTGCGCATGGCGAAGTGCTTGTGCGTCTCCGACATCCCCATGTACTCGTCCCACAGGTTCTGCTCGGTTTGGGCCACTTGCACATAAGCGAAGTAGCGCACCAAGGGCAGGATCTTTTCTTCGATGATCTGGCGGCAGCGGCTGGAATCGTGGTGCCAGTTGTCGCCGTCAGAGGCCTGGGCCACGTAGAGGTTCCACTCGCTGGTGGGGTAGCGCGCCTGGATGATTTCGTCCAGCAGCACCAAGGCGCTGGACACCACCGTGCCGCCGGTTTCAGTCGCGTGGAAGAAGTCTTGCTCAGACACCTCTTGCGCCTGCGTGTGGTGGCGAATGAAGACCAGCTCGATCTTGTCGTAATGCCGCGTCAGGAACAGGTAAAGCAAGATGAAGAAGCGCTTGGACAGCTCCTTGCGTTGCTCGTCCATCGACCCAGACACGTCCATCACGCAGAACATCACGGCCTTGCTCGTGGGCACTGGCACCTTGACGCGGCTGCGAAAGCGCAGGTCGATCGGGTCCAGGAAAGGGATGCCCTTCATGCGGCCATACAGTTGCTGCAGATGCGCCTCGATGGTCTCAATCTCGGCCGCGCGTTCGGCCACCAAAGCGGCGTCGCCCGTGGGCTCAAATGCGCGCAAAACAGCCAGGCGCGCTTCCAGTTCTTTGATTTCTCGGCGGCTGCTGGCACCCAGGGCAATGCGACGGCCCAAGGCCCCGCGCATCGAGCGCACCACGTGCAGGTTGTTCGGTGTGCCATCGCTGCTGAAACCGGCGCGGTGGCTCTTCCATTCAGGCACCTCGGCCAGGGCGGTGCGGACCATGTTGGGCAAGGCCAGGTCTTCGAAAAAGACCTGCATGAACTCTTCCTTGCTCAGGCTGAACACAAAGTCGTCCTCGCCCTCGCCCGAGTCACTGGCGTCGCCCTTGCCGCTGCCCTGCCCGCCACCGCCCGGCGGCTTTTCAATGCGATCGCCGCGCACGTACTCGCGGTTGCCGGGGTGGACCACATCGCGCGTACCGCCCTGCCCGTGCCCAAAC
>JAVLFO010000625.1:0-6428 GCA_046052805.1 Aquabacterium sp.
AATGGACGTCCCCATCCTGAATAAATCCTTTGCCTTTGATGCTAAAACTGAAGTCAAGCAGTTGGGAGTGCGCGGACATGGCGGAAAGGGCGAGGCTGCAGGCGAATGTGGTTTGTAGGATAAGTTTTTTCATGGTTGAGTCAGTGTTAAAAATTTACAAATCTTTCCACACACTTACCTGTATTAGAACCCCTTATGCGCGGGTCCATTGGATGTGGTTCGTTATTTGGTTGTTGATTATTGTGATATCGTGAATGCGATCCAAATATATTTACTGTATTTATTTGCCCAGGTCAGCGCCGTATATTTTCAATACATGCTGTCCTTGGCGCCAGCAAGGTCTGTGCGCCGGATTTCAATGAGCCCTGCCTGGACCGAGCTGTTCCATGGCCCAATCGTGCAAAAACCTGATCAGCACTGACTTGAAAGCTCGTGCGTTACCACTGAAACCCTCGCTCAACTCGCTTGGAATTTCTGGCATCAAACGATGGTCGACCCCCATGTCCTTGGCCACGTCATTGAGCATCGATTGAGCCAGTGCTGCGCGATCCTGTGGTCGAGGCTCGGGCACCAGCACCACAGTGAACCGCGACAAGAGGGGCTTTGGCATTTGCAGAGAGTTGGCTGTGCCCACATAGATCAGCCGGCTGAGGTTGCACGACGTCAGCAGAAATGGGTCGCGGTAGCGTGCCGCTGTCTCGGGCTCCATGAGCCCGAGCAACGCAGAGGTGATGGCCGACTTGCCCTCTCTTGCTGACTCAGGCTTGTCCAGTTCGTCTAGCAAGACCAAGGCTGAGGCCGTCTTGTGCTGCAGCAGCGGTGTGAGCAAGGGTGTTGGCATGCCAGATGACCACCCGCGAGATGTGCCCATCAGCACCTTGCTGTCATGAGATCCGCCAACGGCGATGTTCAGAAAGGGCAGTTGAAGCAGCTCGGCCAGCCGCCGTGCCATGCGGCTCTTGCCTGAGCCAGGAGGCCCAACCAACAAGATGGGTGTGAGCATCAACTCCGGGCTGCCAAACAAAGCACGCAGGCGCAGCATCCGACCAATCTCCTGTGTAGCCTGCTCGGCCCATGGAAACTCACTTTGCAGCGTGCCCATGATCTCGTCGACGCCCCAGGCCTTTGGCATGGCAGCCACCGGCATCATGGCATCGATCAAAGGGGCAAACGATTTGATGACCTCGCTGTCCTCGCGGTTGTAGGACTTCGGGATGGGGCCTTCGATCACTTGCAGGTAGCCGGAAACGCGGGTCTGCGAGCTTGCCTTTTTCTTGGCCTTTGCCGTGCCGCCTTGCGACGAGCGCAAGATGGGCGATTCTGCTGCGAGCGGCTCTGGAAAGATATCCGGACCAACCGGCGGGCCATCCAAATCCTGGATGGCTTCAACCATGGGTGTTGACATCAGAGCCACGCCGTCTGCAGGATGGAAGTCTTCCAGATAAATAAGCAAGCTGCGTTGTTGAAGCAAGGTCGATTTGGCCGATGCAGCCTGGTTGTTGCCATCGGTCCCCTCGGCACGCGCGCGTTCAATGCGTCTCCACAATGGCAAGCCCACATTGGTGTAATGCGCCAGGGTTGTTGGGTGAGATGAGCTGTGTCGCTGGCGTGGTCGCGATCGTTTGCCCTGCCAGGCCATCTCAGCATGGTGAAGCACCAAGGCGTAGTAGCAGCGGATGGCGTTGACCATCTCCAGCTTTTCATCATCAGACCAGGCATCGATCTCCTCGTCCGTGGCGCAGGCTGCGAGTTCGATCATATCGATCCACATGGGCATGAGTCTCTTGACCATCAGAACTTGGTCTTCCTCAGTGCCCTCGGGTGATTCAAGGTAAACCACGGGCTCATCCAGCACGAGTTTGACTTTGCTGTGCTGCCTCAAGGCCTGGCGTACCTCGGCGACATAAGCCTTGCAGCTGGGGTGCAGGTGCTGGCTCATCCGATACAGCGAGGATTGGGTGAACGTGTATTCGAAATCGGTGCCAAAGTGCTTGCATTCATCAGCAGCCGTGCACGCAGCGGCAGCTTGCGCCTTCGGGTCGCCCTCTTGCAGGATCATTTGACGCAGGTGGTGAGCGAATGCGCTGTATTCGGGAGGCGGGCTTGGGTGGTCAATCAGCAGCCGCATGGTCACGGTGGCCACGCTGCTGGATGCCATGGACAGCTTGCGCAACCTCGGTGTGAGCAGCTCCAAGGGCTCGGCCCTTGGGTCGATGGGCATGGGGACGTCCAAGATGAAGGGCTTGTTGCCGGCTTGATCGGCACTTGTGCTGATGGAATCCATTTGCTTGTCCTGTGCTGGTGACTTGTTTTTTTTGCGCTGTGCTTGGTGGTCAATTGGTCAACACCCATCCGCCTTTGTCGTCAAGGCGTGATGGGTTGAATGCTCCCTCTTCATGGGGACGACTGCGCGGCAACCCGCTGCCGAGTAGGCTGAGGTTTAGGTTGTGTCTTGGGCGCAGCAGGCACACCCGTGATGACCCAGCCAAGCCTGATCCAAACGCTCGCCGCGTTCAGCTTGTGGTGATGCTGGTTGAGCGCCACTTGATCCTGCTGCAGTAAGCGGCGTTCCTCGTGGATCTGCTTGCTCTCTTGGCGCAAAGATTCGCTGAGCGCTTTGAGCTCATTTGCGCTGTTGACCAGTCTGCTGAACTCGTTCTCGACAAGCGCAGACAGGCGGGCATCTGCGGCGGACCAACACGAGCCCATCACGCGTTCCATCTCGCGCGCATTGTCTCGATGGAATTCGCGTGAGGTCTCCACCATGCGGTGCATGAAGCCGTACTGTCCGCTCACGGCATGCTCGAGCGAGCGGTTGATCCTCTGGCAAAGCTCCTCATACGCTGGCTTTGTCGCTCGCATCGTGGTGCGCAGGGCTTCTGCACTTTCCATCAGCTCGGCGCAAGCGTGCACGATGGCCTCTTGCCGAGCGAGCATTTGCGCCATGGCGTGAGGCCAAGCGTGACGGAAGTCTTCAGGGCGGATGATCAAATCGTTCATGGCGTACTCCTTTTGATCGGGTCATTGACGGGTTTCGAGGTTCAGGCTGGCAAAAACGGCTCGCAGGTTGACGCAGGCCACCTCGGCCATGTCCCGCACGACCATGGCTTTGCCGATGTCTTCAAGTCGCTTGATGTCACCGCGGTGTTGGCGCGCCTGCGCGTTGAAATCCGTCGTGTCGGCGGCCACGTCAAAGACCGTTGCTTTGCGGTCCTTGAGCAGCTGGTAGACGTCGCTGAAGAGCACCGGTACCGCGCAGACCTCATAGCCCACCTCTGGGGCAACGTCTCGCAGTGGTTTGAAAATCGCATCAGCTTCTTGGATGTCAGCCACCGCAGAGGGCAGCACGCGGATGCGATTCGATGGCACCCCCATCTCCATGAGGGCTTGAATCGTGGCGACTGTGTCGGTGCGCTGCTTGAGCGTGGGGCAGCAGGGCACGATCCAGTAATCAATCAGCTCACGCGTGGTTTTGAGCGTGCGCAGGTGTTGCAGGGTCTCGCGCAGATTGCTTGAGCCGATGTCGATCACATAGTCGACCTCACCGAGGCTGGTATTGAGCTCGACCGCCAAGTTGCGGAATTCGCGAGCTGCGATCTCAGAGTCGACCACACCGTCGGCGTCATTGAGGTCCTCGATGCTGATCACCCGGGCGTTTTGCACCAGGGGTGCGAGCAGGGGTTTGCGGGTGGGGGTCTTGGCTGCGTTGCCAGACAGGTTCACGGTGGCGAAATTCATGATGGTCTCCATGTGGGTGGGCTGGTCGGGACATCCGATCAGCGCTGGCGTGGCGTGAAGCCGGGTGTGTCTGCCTGGCATGTGCCAATGAGCTTGTCGAGTGCACCGAGCTGTTGATTGGCTTGCACAAGCGAGGTTGCGGGCGGGGCTGGCACGGGCGTGGAGGGTGCGAGCTCGGCCAGGCAGACCGGCTGGCGTTTAAGCCAGTTGCTGATGTTGTTCTGGTGGGTGTCGACCCCCAGTTCCCTCAAGACCTCAGCGATCTGGCGGAATGAATAGCCCCGCGCATGCAGCGCTTTGATCGTCTCCTCGTGGTCGTAAAGCTGGGAGCGCCGATTCGCGGGACGCATGCCTTTGGTGAGCGATTCGATGTCAGTGGTCATGTGATTACCTCTTCGAGCTGGATGGGCGCAAAGCAGCTTTGGGCATCTCGATTGCGAGCTCATTTGCTACTTACCTAAAACGTAATCTACCGCTTGTTGGTTGACGTGTCTGTGCGAAATGAACGGAAAAAAGCGTTATGAATCAATAGGATATGTGAATCATGTGTGAATCATGTGTGAGCTAAATGCGTAACGGTTGTGATTCTTTTGAGAGCTGCGTAAAGTGGGCCCAACGGCTTGGCGAAAGGTGCTCATGCGCGGCTGTTCTTGGCGCAGTTCCCCATGTGCGTGGGCCCTCAGCGGGGTCTTCTGGGCAGGGGTTGCACGAGCGGAGGGCCGTCATGGGCCTGCTTGCTGACGAGGCGCTGACCCTGCTTGGTGGGGGTGCCGGCAGCGGCTTGACTTGAGATCACACAGACACGCACTCGGCAATGTCGTGTCCCATGAAAGGCAGTAAATGGTGATGTCGTACAGCAAGGGGCGCGTCAACG
Source organism: Aquabacterium sp. (assembly GCA_046052805.1). GTDB lineage: Bacteria > Pseudomonadota > Gammaproteobacteria > Burkholderiales > Burkholderiaceae_C > Aquabacterium. The sequence goes on from JAVLFO010000625.1 coordinate 4,613, forward strand.
CGCATGGCTATTACCTTGAAGAGCTCAGAGCTGAATGCGCGCTTGAGTCAGAGGTCTTGATGCCACCGAGTTGGGCCGTTACAGGCCCTGTCGAGCTTGAGCAGGGGCAATCGTTCTTGGGGCTAGGGCCAGCGGGGCCATGGCAGAGCGGGGACGACAAGGTATTTGAACGTCTGGCCGAAGGGTGGGATCCAGCTGGCCTTGCCCCGTTGGTTCGCAACCATGCCCATGAGCGTCGGATTGCGCTGCATGACTTCACCCTGTCTGCACCCAAGGCTGTCTCTGTGCTGTGGGGCTTGGCGGACATTCAAATGGCAAGAGAGCTCGGCGCATTGCAGGCGCACGCAGCCAGGTCGGCATTAGGCGTGTTGGCTCAAGGTGCCATCAGCAGGCAGGGCAGGGCGGGGTGTGTGAAGAGCCCCGCAAGGCTGATCGCTGCGATGTTCCACCATGGGACCAGTCGTGCCTTGGATCCGCAACTGCACACCCACGCCGTGGTGATCAACTTGGCTGAGCGCCAGGATGGCACCTTTGGTGCGCTCGAGACCCGGCAGATGATGGAACTGCAAGGATTGGCAGCCATGGCCTACCACCTCGATATGGCCTATGGGTGTGCGTCAATGGGGTTGCATGTAGAGCCCACACACAATGGACATGTGTTCAACGTGTTGGATGTACCTGAGCATGTGAGCGATATGTTTTCAACACGTAGACGAGATGTGGAGCACATGCTCGACGCGAGGTCGACATGTCGTTCACATGTGGGCCACATCCCAGTCACAACTCGAAAACAAGTTCAACTCGCGGTGTGGAGGACTCGGCCCAGCAAGCGCTTGGTGCCCATGGCGCAGCTGAGGAATTCTTGGCGGGATCGACTGGACTCGCAGGGCCTTGGGTGGCGCTGTCCAACGATGAACCTGTCGCTGGCAGGTGTCTTGGTGCCGAGTTCACATGAGCAGTTGTTGGCTCATGTGGATCGATGCCTCAATGATGCTCGTGTCAAACGCTCTGGCATGCGCCCCACTCAGCTGCGCGTCGCTGTTTGTTCAGCGTTGATGGGGATGTGCGATGCGGAGCTGGCTTTGGGGATTGCAGATCGGTTTTCAGAAAGTCAGCAGATGCGGCCGGATGACAAGCCACATCAAGTTTTGTCTGGCTGACTTGTCACGCGCTTGCTTGCCCATCGTGCAGGGACTGCGCGCGCGCGCGCATTGAGTGAGCACAAGGCTTGAACGTGGTTCATCATTTCCATCGCGGCGACGAAGGCCAGTTGCGAGTTGGTCCAGTTCAAAAGCTCGCGCTGCTTTCGTGTCTCGCCGGCCAAACGCTCGCTCATCGTGAAGACGATCAGCTTGTTGCGGGGTGAATGCTTCTGCGTGAGCGAGACAGGTGGCGTGCTTGGTGGCTCGGCAATGTCAAAAATCGGATCAAGTGAAAGCCAATTGATAGCCAAGCGAAGCAAAAGGTTCACAGACACATCTTGACCACACAAACGTTGCATGCGCTTGCGCCAAGCCTCAATCTGACGAAACTGATGCTTGAACAAGAGGAGTGTCAGGGTCTTCTCTTTTGCCTTGCCCTGATCTTGAGCCTCGAGCGCGAGCAGTTGTTTGACCAACGTCTCGGCTGTTAGTGGCTCAAAAGGGCGGCTCATTTAATGTAAGTGTATTAGCCTGCGTGTCAGCACAATACTAAAGCCGAGAAGCATCTCAAGAGTCGAGCTAGTTGCAGGACGATGGCGCCGGGCTCATTCGCCTGCTGACACATCGCTACGCAGGCGGTGGTCAAGTGATCGAATTGAAGCTGTCTCTTATAC
>JAVLFO010000626.1:0-4631 GCA_046052805.1 Aquabacterium sp.
CCCAATTTTCTTTGGGGAAACGGTTCAGGTACCAGCGTCTGTTGCGGATCTGTAACCGGGGCTTGGCGGGCGCAGCAGCGCTCGAGCTGCCCTTGATCGGCCTTCAACCATCACTCACATCACCGAGGCATGCACCTGCTGCGGGTGTCTCAGCACGTCGGCCACGACGCGCAAGCTTTGCTCGCACTGTGCTTGTGTCACCGGGCCGCCCAAGCACAGGCGCACAGCCCGCGGCGGGGCGGTGTTGGTGGCAAAGGCGGTGCTGGCCACGGCAGCGACGCCTCGTGAGCGCCAAAAAGAGGCGGCCTCGTTGGGGCTGAGCGTGTCGGGCAGGCGCAACCAGGCGTGGAAGCAGTCGGGCTGGCTCCACACGTTCCAGCCATCCAGGTGTTTGAGCAGCAGGGCATGGCGCGCGTTGGTTTCCTTGCGGATGGCTTGGACCACGGCGCTGGCGGTGCCGTCGTTGATCCACTGCGTGGCCAGTGACACCGTGGGCGGCGCGGCCATCACCGTCAGCGCCCGCATGGCGCCGGCCAAGCGTTGGGTCGCTTGCGCCGTGGGGGCGTGGACATAGCCGACGCGCAGACCCGCACCCAGGCATTTGGCAAAGCCCGTCACGTGGTAGGTCAACTCGGGCGCCAGCGCCGCCAGGCTGATCGGCGGCTTGATCGGCAGCGCGCCATAGGCGTCATCTTCGATGATGGGGATGGCGTAGCGCAGCGCGATGTCTGCCAAGGCCTCTCGGCGGGCAAGGCTCATCGTCACCGAGGTGGGGTTGAGCATGGTCGGGTTGCAATACAGTGCCTTGGGGTGAACGTGCTTGCAGGCCTCTTCAAAGTGCTGTGGGCAAGGGCCTTCGCCGTCGACCGGCAAGGCGTACAGCTTGATGCCCAGTTGCGTGGCCAGGGCTTTGATGCCGGGGTAGCTGACTGATTCGACGCACACCGTGTCGCCGGGGCGGGCCAGCAGGCTCATGAGGCCACACAGCAGCCCGTGGATGCCGGGGCCGACCAGGACCCGGTCCGCGTGCGTCGGGCCCATGACGCCGCTCATCCAGCGAGCGGCGGCATCGCGGTCGGCGGGGCTGCCGCCAAAGTCTTGGTAGCGCAGGTTGGCCATCAGGCGCCGCGGGTCGCTGTAGAGCTGGGCACAACCCTCTGCCATGCGCTGCAGCAAGGCCGGTTCATCGGGCTCTGGCGGCAGGTTCATGGTCATCTCGGCCCCCGTGCCGCCCCGCAAGGGCACGGCGGGTGCGGCGCTGCGCACAAAGCTGCCACGCCCCGGGCGCGCATCGATCTGACCGCGCTTTTGCGCCTCAGCCAGGCCACGGGCCACGGTGGTGTAGTTCAGGCCCAGCGTCACGGCCAATTCGCGCAAGGGCGGCAAGCGGTCACCCGGCGAGAGGCGGCCGCTGGCCAGGTCCTCTGCCAACAGGTCGGGAATGAGCAAGTAAGCCGGCGCGCTGCTGTCACGCAGGCGCTGGCTCCAGTGGCGGGCAAAGGTGGAAGGCATGCGTCATTGATTGCATCAAACATGCCAATTGATCGCTTATTGAGTGCACTCAATGTGTGCGATTTAGGTGCTTGTCGCCAGAGTGGTGCTCAGGGCTTGAGGGTTGCGCGCAATGCTGGTGCGCCTGTCTTTGCCAATGTTCATCGGTGATGTGGCGTGCACGTGGGGCGACGCTGTGGGCATTGATTGCATTTCGTGCGATCAAGCTGGCGAGTTCACTTTGTTCGCCCCGTGCGGGTCCATTGATCGCAAGTTGATTGCATGGCGATGGCACGCGGTGGCACATCAGATGCACCTGTTCACACAGCGCGCGCCCCCCTTTGTTCTGTCTGCAACCTGCAACCATCTGGAGAGTACCCATGCCTGCTGTGACCAAAGCCCCCAACGCCATTGGCGATTTCCTGGTCGACTACGAAGAGAAGGTGTTTGAGGACGTGAAGGCCGAGCCGGGCGAAAAGGCTTTGGTCACCTTCCACACTGTGGCCTTTGAAGGCTCGATTGGTTTCGTCAACTTGCTGCAGGCCACGCGCCTGCAACGCAAGGGCTTCGAGACCTCGGTGTTGCTGTATGGCCCGGGCGTGACCCTGGGCGTCAAGCGCGGCTTCCCCAAGCTCGGTGATGCCGCCTTTCCTGGCCACCTCAACTTCAACGACCAGATCACCAAGTTCATGGCCGAAGGCGGCAAGGTGTACGCCTGCCGCTTCGCTTTGCAGGCCTTGTATGGCCATGGCGAAGGCGCGTTGATCGAGGGCATCAAGCCCATCAATCCTTTGGATGTGTTGGACATCGTCTTGCTGCATCGCAAGAGCAACGCCTTCATCCTCGATACGTGGACCTTGTGATCAACGCTTGAGAAAACGGGCACCACACCATGAGCCAAGCACGCATCATCAAGGCGGCAGCAGCGCAGATCTCACCTGTGCTGAACGAAGCCGAGGGCACCTTGCACAAGGTGCTCGACACCATCGATCAGGCGGCCAAGCAGGGCGTACAGATCATTGTGTTCCCTGAGACCTTTGTGCCGTACTACCCGTACTTCTCGTTCATCCGACCGCCCATGGCGTCAGGTGCCGAGCACATGGCCTTGTACGAGCACGCGGTGGTGGTGCCCGGTGTGGTGACCGATGCCGTGGCGCAGCGCGCCCGACAACACGGCATGGTTGTCGTGCTGGGCGTCAATGAGCGCGACCACGGCACCCTCTACAACGCCCAGCTCATCTTTGATGAGACGGGTGCGCTGCGGCTCAAACGCCGCAAGATCACGCCCACCTTCCATGAGCGCATGGTGTGGGGGCAGGGCGATGGCAGTGGCCTGAAAGTGGTGGACACCGGCGTAGGCCGCGTCGGCGCCTTGGCTTGCTGGGAGCACTACAACCCGCTGGCCCGCTATGCGCTGATGGCGCAGCACGAAGAGATCCACTGCGCGCAGTTCCCTGGCTCGCTGGTGGGCCCTATTTTTGCGGACCAGATGGAGGTGACCATCCGCCACCACGCACTGGAGGCGGGCTGCTTCGTCATCAACAGCACGGGTTGGCTGACGGACGCACAGATCCAGTCCATCACGCCGGAGCCCAGTCTGCAAAGGGCTTTGCGTGGCGGGTGCTGCACGGCCATCGTGTCGCCCGAAGGTGTTCACCTGGCGCCGCCTTTGAGAGAGGGCGAAGGCCTCTTGATCGCCGACCTGGACATGAGCCTGGTCACCAAACGCAAGCGGATGATGGACTCGGTGGGCCACTACGCGCGCCCCGAGTTGCTCAGCCTGCACTTGGATGACCGCCCAACGGCACCCGTGCATGCGATGGTTCGTGGCTCAAACCAAGGGCCCGATGCCGCCCAGCCGGCGTCGCATGCGCCTCAGGTCACTCAGCCTGCGCCCGCCCTGGCCGTGCCGCCCATCAGCCGTGTTGCCTGAAGACCCCCGCACCTGGAGACCCACATGTCCGCCATGCTGAGCGCCGAAACCATGCAAGCCACTGAACCCACCCAGCCCACCGCGCCTTCGCCAAGGGCTGCCGAACTGATCGCCGAGCTGCAATCGCGTGGGCTGCGCCTGCTCGACCCGTCTGCGGGCCTGCCCAGCCGTCGCGGTGGGGCAGGGCCGTCCGACCACAAGGCGGTGACCATCGAGGGTCACACGGTGATGGTGCCTGTGCACACGGCGCCGGCGTTCGACTCACCCTTCGTGGCCGACGCGCCGGATGCCATGGGTTTGAGCACGCTCAAGCATGGGCGCATCCCGATTGCGCAGATCAGCTTCCCGGCCACGCCTCGTTTTTATGAGGGGCGCACGGCCGATGGCGTGCCTTACTCGCACATCGCCACCTTGCATGGCAAAGACGTGCTGGCCACCACGGTGCTGCAGACCTGCATCCGCTACGAGAGCCGCAAGAAGACCTGTCAGTTTTGTTCCATCGGGCAGTCGCTGGCGGCGGGGCGCACCATCGCCCACAAGACGCCCGCGCAGTTGGCCGAGGTGGCCCGTGCGGCCGTTGAGCTCGATGGCATCCAACACATGGTGATGACCACGGGCACGCCTGCCACGCCCGATCGCGGAGCCGCTGTGTTGGTCGACAGCGCCCGTGCCATCAAGGCGGCCGTGCCGCATCTGCCCATTCAGGCCCAGTGCGAGCCGCCCGATGACGATGCCTGGTTCCAGCGCCTGAAAGACGCGGGCGTCGACACCTTGGGGATGCATCTGGAGGCTGTCACGCCCGAGGTGCGCGCGCGCATCATGCCGGGCAAAGCCAGCGTGCCGCTGTCGCGCTACTTCAGCGCCTTCGAGGCGGCCGTACAGGTGTTTGGGCGCGGTCAGGTCAGCACCTACATCTTGGCTGGCTTGGGCGACAGCGCCGAGCACATTTTGGACATGAGCCAGCGTTTGCTGGACCTCGGCGTCTACCCCTTCGTGGTGCCCTTTGTGCCCATCAGCGGCACGCCGCTGGAAGGCCACCCGGCGCCCGACCCCGCGTTCATGCGCGCGGTGCTTGAACCGTTGGGCCGCATGGTGGTGCAGGCCGGTTTGCGTGCGAGCGACATCAAGGCGGGCTGCGGCAAGTGTGGCGCGTGTTCCTCGCTGTCGGTTTTCGAAGACGCGGCTGCGGCTGCTTGAGCACCGACCG
>JAVLFO010000627.1:0-2446 GCA_046052805.1 Aquabacterium sp.
AGTCCTCGCCCACCGCGATGGCGCGGGTGCAGGGCGCGCAGCCGATGCTGGGCATGAACTGGTCATGCAGCGGGTTGTAGGGCACGTGGTTGACGGACACGTAGTGCCACACATCGCCCCAGGTCCAGTCGATCATCGGATTGAACTTGGCTCGGCCTTTGTCGTCTTGCTCGCGAGCGGCCATGTCGCCACGGTTGTTCGATTGCTCGCGGCGCAAGCCGGTGATCCACGCGGAGCGCTCGGCCAGCATGCGACCCAGCGGCTCGAGCTTGCGGATGCCGCAGCAGGCCTTGCGCAGCGCGATGCTTTCGTACATGGCCTTATCGCCGTTCTTGCGCACGAACTCGATGGCAACTTCGTTGACGGGCTTGTAGACCTCGACGTGCACGCCCATGTCGGCGTAGTGCGTCTCGATTGTGCCGATCAGCGAGGCGGTCTCGGGGTTGAGCATGCCGGTTTCCAGCGTGCCAATGGCGATCGGTAGACGGTGACGCGCGATCAAGTCGGTCACGATCATGTCTTCCACGCCCAGGCTGGTGGCCTGCACGACCTTGCCGTTGTGCTCGATGCTGGCGGCCTTGAGCAACTCAAGGGTGGCGTGCACCTTGGCAGCGTAATCGGCACTGGGGTGGTTGTAGAGCGTGATGGCAGACCCTGCCGGAGCTGGGCCGCCAAACAGCGATGAGGTTTCACTCATGTGGGTGCTCCTGGTTCAGGCGGCGCGACCAAACACGGGCTGGGTCGCTTGGACGTCGCCTTGGTAGTGGCCACGTGCCGCGAAGAAGCCCAATGCACGCTCGGCGGCAACACGGTCTTGGTCGGCACGCAGCACCACGGCGTCAAAGCCGGTGCGGGCCATCAGAGGCATCATGTCAACCAAAGCATCGCCGGTGGCGCGGATCTCGCCGGCAAAGCGATAGCGCTTTCGCAGGATGTGCGCCTGCGTGTAGGCGCGGCCGTCGGTCCACTTGGGGAAGTTCAGCACGACCAAAGCCAGCTTGGCGGCGTCGGCTTCGAGCACTTCGATGTCGGTGTCGTTGGGCAGGATCACGCCCACGGCCTTGTCAGCGGGCCAGTTTTCGCGCACGGCGTGCCACTGAGCCAGCGTCAACAGGCTGTTGCTCTTGATCGGTGGGTGCGACTGGGGGCCGTCTTCGCCGCCCACGGTGTGCCATTGGTCGTGATGGGTGTCGATGAATTTCATGTCAGCTTTCCTTTCACGCGCGCTCAGGCCGCCTTGGCGGTCGAACGACGCACCGCATTGGCCGCGGCCTTGAACGGGTCCAAACCAATGCGCTTGACGGTGTCCACGAACTTTTCGTTCGCAGCGCGCTGGCCCTTGTAGGTCTCGATCACGGCTTCGATCACGTCAGTGACTTCGTCTGCAGCAAACGAAGGGCCAATGACCTTGCCAGCCACGCTGGTGGGTGCGTGGTCAGACCCGTCCGAGCCAGCCAAGGTCACTTGGTACCACTCGGTGCCGTCTTTGTCGACGCCCAGGATGCCGATGTGGCCGGTGTGGTGGTGGCCGCACGAGTTGATGCAGCCAGAGATGTGCAGGTCGATGTCGCCGATGTCGTAGAGCTCGTCGAGGTCTTGGTAGCGCTCGATCAGGTCGTTGGCGATCGGGATGGAGCGTGCATTGGCCAGGGCGCAAAAATCGCCGCCAGGGCAGGCGATCATGTCGCTCAACAAACCGATGTTGGCCGATGCCAGCGTGGCGGCCTTGGCGGCTTGCCACAGCGCAAACAGTTCTTCTTCGCGCACAAATGGCAGCAGCACGTTCTGGTCGTGCGTGACGCGCAACTCGCCGCAGCTGAACTGGTCGGCCATGTCGGCGATCAAGTCCATTTGGGCGTCGGTCACGTCGCCCGGGGCTTGGCCCACGCGCTTGACCGAGAGGTGCACGTTTTTGTAGCCCTGCACCTTGTGGCCCTTGACATTGCGCTCCAGCCATTTGCTGAACTGGGCCTTGTCTGCGGCGGAAGCGTCATCAGGCAGGCCATTGCCAGCAGGCGCATAGGCCTTGACCGATGCAGGGAGGTCAAAACCCACGTTGACGCGGTCGAACTCGGCTTGCGGAATGATGTGCGCAGCGCCATCCAAGTCGCGGGTCAGGATGTCGTTGAACTCGGCATTGACCTGGTCAAAGAACTTTTGCCCTTCGGCCTTGACCAAGATCTTGATCCGGGCCTTGTACATGTTGTCGCGGCGGCCATAACGGTTGTAGACGCGGACGATGGCCTCGATGTACACCAGGATTTGCTGCCAAGGCACGAAGCCATTGATGACTGTGCCTGTGATGGGCGTGCGGCCCATGCCACCACCCACGATGACCTTGAAGCCCACTTCGCCGGCATCGTTTTTGAGCAACTGCAGGCCGATGTCGTGCCAGTAAATGGCGGCACGGTCTTCGATGGCACCGCTCACGGCGATCTTGAACTTG
>JAVLFO010000628.1:0-3612 GCA_046052805.1 Aquabacterium sp.
GATGCGGCCGCGCACCCGCTCCAACCTGTCTCTATTGTCCGGTCCACGCAGGCCGTTGCCCCCATGAAACGAACCGATCTGGAAAAAAACAAGGCCTCAAAGGTGCGCGTTCAACTGCAGCAAGCGGCCATCCCTGGCCGTTTCGCAGCAGAGTCGAATGCCTTGCCAGATCGCCGCGAACAGCGCAAGCTGGACCAAGCTGCGGGGCTTGTGCCGTTTGCCGTCAAGCTGCCTGCCGATTTGGTGCGCCGCTTGCGTGAGCAGGCAGAGCAAACGGGCGCCAACATCAACGAACTGACAGCCAAGGCCATTGAGGCGGGCTTGCCCGAGGCCCAGCCTGTCAAAGCGAGTGCAGCACCGGCTGAGCCCAAGGCACCGAAAGCCACCAAGGCCGCCGCAGCGGCACCAAAGCCGACGCCTGCCCCGGCCAAAAAGGCCGCCACGAAAACAGCCAAAGCCGCCAAGCCCAAGGCTTGAGCCCAGAGCCAGCACACCGTAGCCCCCACGGAGACCGAGGATGAACCGACCCATGATGCACGTTGTTGACCCCCAGACCGGCGAGTCCAACCCCGCAGACATCCACAAGGTGTTTGACGCGCAGTTGGCCACTGCGCTGGCCTGGCGCGAGTCCACCTTGGCCGAGCGCATCGCTCGCCTCAAAAAGCTGCGCGACGCCATGATGGCGCGCCGTCAGGACTTCTACGACGCCTTCGCCAAGGACTACCGCAAGCCCCAGGCCGAAGTCGAAGCCACCGAGTTCATGCCCGTGCTCGACGAGATCCGTCACACCATCGGCAGCCTCAAGAAGTGGGCCCAGCCCAAGCGCGTGTGGCCCACGATGGCCACAGCCTTCACCAGCGCCTGGATCGAGACCCAGCCGCGCGGCCGCGTGCTGATCGTGGCACCCTGGAACTTCCCGCTCAACCTGTGCTTTGGCCCCTTGGTGTCGGCCCTGGCGGCGGGCAACACCGCGATCCTCAAGCCTTCCGAGATGACGCCGAACGTCAGCCTCGTGATGGCGCAGATCATCGCCGACATCTTCTCGCCCAACGAAGTGGCTTTGTTCGAAGGCAGCCTGCCCACCTCGCAAGTTTTGCTGGACCTGCCTTTTGACCACATCTTCTTCACCGGCTCGCCCGCTGTCGGCAAGGTGGTGATGGCCGCCGCGGCCAAGCACCTGACCAGCGTGACCTTGGAGCTCGGCGGCAAGTCGCCCGTGATCGTGGACGAGTCGGCCGACCTCAAGCAGGCTGCGCAGGCCCTCCAGTGGGGCAAGATGACGAACTGTGGCCAAACCTGCGTGGCGCCTGACCACGTTTACGTGCAAGAGTCGGTCAAAGAACGTTTCGTGGCCGCATGCCGCGCCGTGATCGCCGAGCGCTTTGGCAGCACCCCCGACGAGCAACGCAAGACGCCTGACTTCGCCCGTGTCGTGAACCAACGCCACACGCAGCGCATTGCCGGTTTGCTGCAAGACGCGCAAAACCGTGGCGCTCGGGTGCTGATCGGTGGCCAGGTTGATGTGGCGGGTTGCTACATCGCGCCCACCTTGTTGGATCAGATCCCCGCTGGCGCCAGCATCATGACCGAAGAGATCTTTGGCCCGGTGTTGCCCATCATTGGCTACACCGACCTGGACGCCGTGGTGCGCGAGATCAATGCCCAGCCCAAGCCGCTGGCGCTGTACATCTTCAGCACCAACATGCAGCGCGCCCGCCGCTTGCTGGCCCAGACCAGCTCGGGCGGCGCGGCCATCAACCACTGCGTGCTGCACTTTGCCCACGGCAACCTGCCGTTTGGCGGTGTCAACAATTCGGGCATTGGCAGCGCACACGGCGAGTACGGCTTCAAGGCCTTCTCGCACGAGCGTGCGGTGCTCAAGTCGGGCCCCATCTTGATGGCCAAGTTGTTCTTCCCGCCTTACACGGGCTTCAAGCAAAAGCTGATCCGCTGGACGGTAGACTCGCTGCGCCTGCCTTCGCTGTTCTGATCGAATGGGCTGGGATTGCCCGATAATCCCAGCCGACTGATCCCCATCAGCCCGCCCTCTGGTTTGACCACGTGGCGGGCTTTTTGCATACGGCTGGACGCAGTGGACACCTTCATTCAACAACTCATCAATGGCTTGGTGCTGGGCAGCATGTACGCCCTCGTGGCGCTGGGCTACACCATGGTCTACGGGATCATCAACCTCATCAACTTCGCGCATGGCGAGGTGTTGATGGTGGGCGCTTTGGTGAGTTGGACGGTGGTCAGCGCCCTGGCCAACAGCGGGCTGCCAGGCTGGTTGCAACTGCTCTTGTCTCTGTTGGCCGCCATGGGTGTGTGCATGGGCTTGAACGTGTTGATCGAGCGCCTGGCCTACCGGCCCTTGCGCAGCGCGCCGCGCTTGGCTCCGCTGATCACGGCCATGGGGGTCTCGCTGCTGTTGCAGACGCTGGCCATGATCATCTGGAAACCCGACTACAAGCCCTTCCCGATCTTGCTGCCCGATGAGCCCTACGAGGTGCTGGGCGCCACCATCAACATGGTGCAAATCTTGATTTTGGTGGTCACCGCGCTCACGCTGGCCGGCCTGATGGCTTTGATCCACGGCACCCAACTGGGCCGCGCCATGCGCGCCACCGCCGAGAACCCCCGTGTGGCCCAACTGATGGGCGTGCAGCCCGACAAAGTCATCTCAGCCACTTTCTTGATTGGCGCCGCGCTGGCCGCGTTGGCTGGCGTGATGTGGGCGGCCAACTATGGCTCGGTGCAGCACACCATGGGCTTCTTGCCGGGCCTCAAAGCCTTCACGGCCGCGGTGTTTGGTGGCATTGGCAACCTGGGCGGTGCCATGGTGGGCGGGGTGTTGCTGGGCGTGATCGAGGCCATGGGCGCGGGCTACATTGGCGACCTGACCGGCGGCGTGTTGGGCAGCAACTACCAAGACATCTTTGCCTTTGCCGTGTTGATCTTGGTGCTGACGCTGCGGCCGCAAGGCCTGCTGGGCGAACGCGTGGCCGACCGCGCCTGATGGGAGCCGCCATGCGTCAACACAAACTGATCCCATTTGCCCTCAGCGCTGGGGCCCTGGCCGTGCTGCCCCTGCTTTTGCAGGGCGTGGGTGAGGCCTGGGTGCGCATCTTGGACACCGCCTTGCTCTACATCTTGCTGGCTCTGGGCCTCAACATCGTGGTGGGCTTTGCCGGTTTGCTGGACTTGGGTTACATCGCGTTTTATGCCGTGGGTGCTTACCTGTTTGCCTTGCTGGCTTCGCCGCATTTGACCGACACCATTCCTGCGCTGGCCGCCATGTTCCCGGGCGGCTTGCACCTGCCGATTTGGCTGGCGCTGCCGCTGGGGGCGGGCGTGGCCGCGATGTTTGGTGTGCTGCTGGGCGCACCCACCTTGAAGCTGCGTGGCGATTACCTGGCCATCGTGACCCTGGGGTTTGGCGAAATCATCCGGGTCTTCATGAACAACCTGGATGCGCCCATCAACATCACCAATGGGCCCAAAGGCATCAACAGCATCGACACCTTCCATGTGGGCAGCGTGAACCTGGGCGAGCCGTGGCATGTGGGTGGGTTGACGCTGCCCCCGGTCACGCTGCATTACTACCTGTTCTTG
>JAVLFO010000629.1:0-13280 GCA_046052805.1 Aquabacterium sp.
GCCTTCTTGCGGGCAGTGGCGCCCGCCGATGTCGTGGTTCAGGTGGGGCGGCGCAACCGCTATGGGCACCCGTCGCCGCAGGTGCTGGCGCGCTACCAAGCCCTGGGTCTGCCGGTCCATGCTTCGCCGGATTGTGGTGCTCACATCTGGTCCAGCCAGACCACAGCAGGTACGTGTTGGCGACAAACCTCGCGCCACCCTTGGGACGACGTGTTCATAGAACCTTAAAGTCCCTTATGCTTGAAGCATGCGTGTTTTGCTTGCCGAAGACGACGACATCCTGGCCGATGCCCTCGTGTCTCAACTCTCCCAGGTCGGGTTCGACGTTCGTGTTGCTCATGACGGTCGGCAGGCCTTGGGCGTTCTCAATGAACGCACGGTCGACCTGGCGGTGCTCGACATCGGTCTGCCCATCATGGATGGCTTGAGCGTGCTGCGCGAGGTCAGGGCCACCCAGCCGGAGCTGCCGATCCTCATCCTCACGGCCATGGACGGCCTGGAGCACCGCGTGAGCGGGCTCAACGCCGGCGCCGACGATTACCTCACCAAGCCGTTTGACTTCCCTGAGCTGGAAGCGCGTGTTCGGGCGCTGCTGCGCCGCTTGCGCCCAGCCCAGCCGGCCACGGGTGCCCAAACCTGGGGCGGCCTGGTGTTTGACCGCAGCGCGCACAAAGCGCTGGTCAACGACGAGGTGATCGAGCTGTCGCCACGCGAGTGGGAGCTGCTCGACCTGTTGCTGGCCCAGCGCGACAAGGTCGTCACCAAAGACGACATCGCCAAAGCCTGGACGCTCGACCGCCAGCAAAGCGGGCCCAGCTCCATCGAGGTCTACATCCACCGTCTGCGCCGCAAGCTCGAGCCTTCGGGTCTGTCGATCCGCACGGTGCGTGGCTTGGGCTATTTGCTCGAAGCGGCCAAGTGAGCAGGGCGGCATCCAGCCATGGCGCCGCAAGCTGAGCAGCCTCCTGGCCTGATCGCGCGCGCCTTGGAGGGGCAGTCCCTCAGCCGGCAGTTGCTGTGGTGGATCTTGGTGCCGCAGTTGGTGCTGTGGTTGGTGGGTGCCTTCGTGACCTACAACGTGGCGTTCAACTATGCCAACCAGGTGGTCGACCGCAGCTTGTTCCAGACCTCTCGGGCCTTGGCTCGGCAGGTCAAGCCTGTGGGCAATGGCCTGTTGATCGACTTTCCCAAGGCGGCCCGCGACATCATCGAGACCGATCCCGACGACCTCGTGTTCTACATGGTCAGTACGCCACCTGGCCATTTTGTGCTGGGCAACCAGACCTTGCCGCCGCCGCCGCCCCAAGCACACATCGAGTTCGACGCACCGTATTTTTACGATGCCCAAGTGCGTGACACCCGCGTGCGCGTGGCGGCCTTGCTCTTGCCCTATGGCGACGAGGGCGCTGAGCGTTTGCTGGTTCAGGTGGCCAAGAGCCGAGCCAGCCGCGAGGTTTTGGCGCGCCACATCTTGGTGGACACAGCTTTGCCCTTGTCCGGTTTGATCGTGCTGATGACCGTGATCGTTTGGGGCGGCATTCGCGCCGGCCTGGCGCCCTTGAACCGCCTGCGTCGCTTGGTCGAGGACCGCCAGCCCAATGACTTGGCGCCCATTCGGCTCGAAGCGGCGCCGCGCGAAGTGCGGTCTTTGGCCAGCGCGGTCAACACCTTGCTGACCGCCGTCAACCGCAACGTCGAGACCCAGAAGCGCTTCATCAGCGATGCGGCTCACCAGTTGCGCACGCCCTTGGCTGGTCTCAAGTCGCAAGCCGAGCTGGCGCTGGCAGCCAGCCAGGACCCTCAGGTTCGCGCGCGGCTGGAGCGTGTGCGCGAAAGCGCGACCCGCAGCGCCCACTTGGTCACGCAGCTGTTGACCCTGGCGCGTGCCGAGCCCGAGTCCGCCATGAAGCAAGGGCAGGTCAGCGTGGACCTGTCGGCGCTGGCCAGAGAGCTGGCGGTCGAGTTCGTGCCCCGCGCGCTTCAGTTGGGCATTGACCTGGGCCTGGACGAGGCCAACACCGAGACGGTGTGCGTGACGGGCAACCCGCTGTTGCTGCGCGAGGCCTTGGCCAACCTGATCGACAACGCTTTGCGCTATGCCGGCAAGGGCGCCGAGGTCACGGTGCGTGCCCGACAGGCGGGCGACACCGCTGTGGTCGAGGTCGACGACGATGGCCCAGGCATCCCCAGCAGCGACCACGAGCGTGTGTTCGAGCGCTTCGTGCGCGGCACCCACGATGGCAATGGGTGTGGCTTGGGGCTGGCGATCGTGCGCGAGATTGTTCAGCAGCACCGTGGTGAGGTGGCGTTGTTCAACGTCTTGCCCAACGGCCTGCGCGTGCGTGTCAGCTTGCCGCTGGCTTGAGTCAGAGCCTCCGCCCAGCACCTAGGGAAGACCCCGTCATTCAAGAATCATTAATTTATTAATAATTCATTAACGGAGGCGCCCCAGGCACTCCGCCATGCCCACAACACACCTCGCTGAGAGAAGGAGACAGTCCATGTCGAAGAAGACTCTGATCGCGTTGCGCACCAGCGCCATTGCCGCTGCTGCCCTGATGACCGCCTTGGCCGTTCAGGCCGGTGAGGTGGAAGTGCTGCACTACTGGACATCCGGCGGCGAAGCCAAGGCCGCCAAGGCTTTGCAAGCCACGCTGCAAGCCAAGGGCCACACCTGGAAAGACTTTGCGGTGGCTGGCGGTGGCGGTGATTCGGCCACCACGGTGCTGAAGTCGCGCGTGGTTTCGGGCAACGCGCCCTCGGCCGCCCAGATCAAGGGGCCGTCGATCCAAGAATGGGCCCAAGAGGGCGTGCTGGCCGACATGTCTGACGTGGCTGCTGCCAACAACTGGGACAAGCTCTTGCCCCCGGTCGTGGCCAATGTCATGAAGTACAAGGGCAAGTACGTCGCCGTGCCGGTCAATGTGCACCGCGTGAACTGGTGGTGGGCCAACCCTGAGGCCTTCAAGAAGGCCGGCGCCAAGGTGCCGACCAACTGGGACGAGTTCTTCGTGGCCGCCGACAAGCTCAAGGCCGCCGGCATCATCCCCGTGGCCCATGGCGGACAGAACTGGCAGGACTTCACCACCTTCGAGAGCGTCGCCTTGGGTGTGGGCGGCGTTGAGTTCTACAAGAAAGCACTGGTGCAACTGGACCAGACCACGCTCAAGAGTGACACGATGAAGAAGGTGCTGACCACCTTCAAGCGCGTCAAGTCTTACACCGACAAGAACGCGCCTGGCCGCGATTGGAACTTGGCCACGGCCATGGTGATCCGTGGTGAGGCCGGCATGCAGCTGATGGGCGACTGGGCCAAGGGCGAGTTCATCGCAGCGGGCAAGAAGCCAGGCGTTGATTTCACCTGTGTGGCCGCACCGGGCACCGCCAAGGACTTCACCTTCAACATCGACTCGTTCGCGCTCTTCAAGATCAAGAACGAGGCCAATGTCAAAGCCCAGAAGGACCTGGCTGCTGCCATCTTGGCCCCTGAGTTCCAAGAAGTGTTCAACCTGAACAAGGGTTCGATCCCGGTTCGTCTGGGTGCCGACATGAGCAAGTTTGACGACTGCGCCAAGCTCTCGTCCAAGGACTTTGTGGAGACCGCCAAGTCCAACACGCTGGTGCCATCCATCGCCCACGGCATGGCGGTGTCGTCGGCCGCTGAAGGTGCCATCAAAGATGCGGTGTCCAACTTCTGGAACAGCGACAAGCAGACCGTTGACGATGCGATGGCCAAGATCGCCTCGGCCGCCAAGACGAAGTAAATCCAGTCCCTTTTGCGCATGCCTCCCGCCGGGCCTCACGAGGGTCGGGCGGGTTGTGCATGCGCGCCCTTCAGTCCTGCTTTGAAGCCCAAGGCATCACGCCATGACCCAAGCCCCATCCTCTCAGCCGCGACGCGCACGCACCAACTGGTTGCCCAAACTGGTGCTGGCGCCCTCGTTCGTGGTGGCCATGTTCTTCATCTACGGTTTGATGATCTGGAACGGCTACCTGTCGGTGTCGGCCTCGCGCCTGCTGCCCAACTACGAGTTCGTGGGATTGGACCAGTACCACGCCTTGTTCGAGAGCGAGCGCTGGACGGTGGCCCTGAGCAACCTGTGGGTGTTCAGTGGCTTGTTCATTGGGTTTGGCATGGCCATTGGCCTGTTTCTGGCCATTTTGCTGGACCAGAAAATCCGCGCCGAAGGCCTGCTGCGCACCATTTACCTCTACCCCATGGCCATCTCGTTTGTGGTCACGGGCACCGCCTGGAAGTGGATCCTCAACCCGGGCTTGGGCATCGAGCACCTGATGCAGCAATGGGGCTTCACCGACTTCACCTTTGACTGGCTGATCAACCCCGACTACGCCATTTATTGCGTCGTCATCGCCGGTGTCTGGCAAAGCGCCGGCTTTGTGATGGCCTTGTTTCTGGCCGGTTTGCGTGGCATCGACGACAGCATCATCAAAGCCGCCCAAATCGACGGTGCCTCACTGCCCCGCATCTACTGGCGCATCATCGTGCCCAGCCTGCGCCCGGTGTTTTTCTCGACGCTGATGGTGCTGGCCCACCTGGCCATCAAGAGCTTTGACCTGGTCATGGCCCTGACCGCTGGCGGCCCTGGCTATGCCAGCGACGTGCCCGCCACCTTCATGTACGCGATGTCGTTCACGCGCGGCCAGATTGGCTTGGGCGCAGCCTCGGCCACCGTGATGCTGGCCACCGTGGCGGCCATCGTCGTCCCCTATTTGTATTCCGAACTGCGCGCCCGTCGCTGATCGGAGGCCCCCACATGAACCGCTTTCACCGCTTCGTTTTGTACACGCTGCTGCTGGCCTTTGCGCTGGTGTTTTTGGCGCCGCTGTACGTCATGCTCGTCACCTCTTTGAAGGACATGGACGAGATCCGCATGGGCAACTTGCTGTCTGTGCCATCGGCGCTGAACGTCGATGCCTGGGGCAAGGCCTGGTCCACCGCCTGCACGGGCGCCGACTGTGGCGGGCTGCGGCCCTTCTTCATGAACTCGGTCTACATGGCGGTGCCTGCCGTGTTGATCTCGACCCTGCTGGGTGCCATCAACGGCTATGTGTTCAGCAAATGGCGCTTCCGTGGCAGTGAACTGATGTTCGCGCTGATGTTGTTTGGCGTGTTCATGCCCATGCAGGTGGTGTTGCTGCCCATGTCGCAGGTGCTGGGCTGGGTGGGGCTGTCCAGCTCGGTGTGGGGCTTGGTGCTGGTGCACGTGATCGCTGGTCTTGCCTCAACCACGCTGTTCTTCCGCAACTACTACATCGGCTTGCCCGATGAGCTGATCAAGGCCGCGATGCTCGACGGCGCGGGCTTTTGGCGCATCTTCTGGCGCATCGTGCTGCCGCTGTCGACGCCCATCGTGGTGGTGGTGCTGATCTGGCAGTTCACGGCCATCTGGAACGACTTCTTGTACGGCGTGGTGTTCTCAGGGGCTGATTCCAAGCCCATCACCGTGGGTTTGAACAACCTCACCAACACCACGAGCAGCGTCAAGGAATACAACGTGGACATGGCCGCGGCACTGATCGCCGCCTTGCCCACCCTCATCGTGTATGCCGTCGCAGGCAAGTATTTTGTGCGCGGCCTGACGGCTGGCGCCGTGAAGGGTTGAACCATGGGTGCGCTTTCCATTCGCAACGTTCGCAAGTCCTATGCGGGCCAAGAGATCCTCAAAGGCATCGACATCGAGATCGAAGCCGGTGAGTTTTTGATCCTGGTCGGCCCCTCGGGCTGCGGCAAGTCCACGCTGCTGAGCATGATCGCCGGGCTGGACACGCCCACGTCGGGCGAGATCCACATTGGCGACCGCGACGTCACCTTTGCCGAGCCCAAGGACCGCGACATCGCCATGGTGTTCCAAAGCTACGCGCTCTACCCCAACATGAACGTGGCCGACAACATCGCCTTTGGCCTGGAGATGCGCAAGGTGCCCAAGCCCGAGCGCGAAGCCGCCGTGGCCCGCGTGGCCAAGATGCTGCAAATCGAGCACCTGCTCAAGCGCAAGCCCGGCCAGCTCTCAGGCGGCCAACGCCAACGGGGGGCCATGGGCCGTGCCTTGGCCCGCAACCCCCAATTGTTTTTGTTCGATGAGCCGCTGTCTAACCTGGATGCCAAACTGCGTGTCGAGATGCGCGCAGAGATCAAGCTGCTGCACCAGCGCACCCGCACCACCACGGTGTATGTGACGCACGACCAGGTCGAAGCCATGACCCTGGGTGACCGCATCGCCGTGATGAAGGAAGGCGTGCTGCAGCAGTTCGGCACGCCCGACGACATCTATGCACGACCCGCCACCAAGTTCGTGGCCGAGTTCATTGGCTCGCCCGCCATGAACCTGGTCAAGGCCCAGCGCGCCTTGGGTGGTGGCATCACGGCCCACGCCGTGCCGCTGCCCCTGTCTGCCTCGCAAGCGGCTGCGCTGCAATCCAATGCGGCCGGCACCGATGTGGTTTATGGCCTGCGCCCTGAAGATCTGCAGATCACCGCCGTCGAGGGCGCGCCCATGGTGGGCACCGTAACCATGCTGGAGCCCACCGGACCCGAGACCTATGTGACGCTGGACACGCCGGCTGGCCGCTTGGTCACGCGTGTGCCGGGCCGTGTGGCGCAGGCCGTGGGCGAGCGCGTGGGTTTGAGCTGGGACGCCGAGCACACCCACCTGTTTGACGAGCTCAGCGAGCAGCGCATCGGCTGAAACCGCCGATCAGGTGATTCAGTGGTGGATGCCGTCTTTGCGGCTGGCCAGGATCTTGTCGATGCGCTTGCCGTCCATGTCCACCACCTCGAATCGCCAGCCATCCCAGTCGACCGTGTCGGTGGTCTGGGGCAGGCGGCCCAGCAGCAGCATGACCATGCCGGCCAGCGTGTTGTAGCGGCCTCGGTCTTCGTCGGGCAGGGCCTTCATCTCCAGGCGGTCTTTCAGCTCAGGGATGGGGATCAGGCCGTCGACCAACCACGAGCCATCTTCGCGCTGGATGGCCCAGGCGTCTTCGGGCTCGGTGGTGGTGAACTCGCCCGTGATGGCTTCGAGCACGTCGCGCAGCGTGATCACGCCTTGCACCTCGCCGTACTCGTCGACCACGAACACCATTTGCGTGTCAGAGGCGCGGAAGTGCTCCAACAGCTCCATGCCTGACAGGGTCTCGGGCACGAACACGGCGGGCAAGATGCCTTCCATCAGGTCATTGCCTTGGTGTTGCGTGAGCTGGTGCAAAAGCTGCTGCGCGGTGGCCACGCCAACCACATCGTCCAGCCCACCCCGGCACACCGGGTAGCGCGAGAACCCGTGCTCAGCAATGATGGCAAGGTTGTCGGACATGGCCGCTTCGACGTTCAAGAAAGCGATGTCGCTGCGCGGGATCATCATCGACCCGATCTGGCGCTCGTCCAGCCGAAACACGTTGCGCACCATCTGGTGCTCGTGCGCTTCAATGATGCCGGCGTCCAGACCTTCTTCCAGCTGCGCGGCGATCTCTTCTTCGGTCACGCTGCGCCCACCCGTGTCTCGCACGCCAATCAACTTCAAGATGGCCTCGGTGGTGGCGGCCAACATGCGCACCAAAGGCTTGGTCATGGTCGACAACAGCTTCATGGGCTGCGACACCAGACGAGCCACGACCTCGGGGTACATCTGGCCGACGCGCTTGGGCACCAGTTCGCCAAAGATGATGGTCACGATCGTGATGATCAGCACCACAAAGCCGGTGGCGCTGACGGCGGCCACGCGCTCGTGAAGGTCGAGGTTGCTTTGCAGCCAGACCGAGACGGGCGCAGAAAACGCAGCGTCACCCACGATGCCGTTGAGCACGCCGGTCGACGTGATGCCGATCTGAACCGTGGACAGGAACTGCGTGGGGTTGTCGTGCAACTCCATGGCCACCTGGGCGCCGGCATCGCCGGTTTCTGCCATGACTTGCAAACGCGCCTTGCGGCTGGAGGCCAATGCCATTTCAGACATGGCAAAAACGCCGTTGAGCAGCGTCAGGAAAATCAGCAGGGCCAGGTCCATGGCAGGCGCCGAGCGTGTCGGGCCATCTGTCAAAACGCGCCAAGCGTAGCAGAATCCCCCCATGATCTATTTGCTGGGTGACCTCCAAGGCTGCTGCGACCCGCTTGAACGCATGCTGGCCACCATCGATTTCTCGCCATCGCGAGATCACCTCTATGTCTTGGGCGACCTGGTCAACCGAGGGCCAGACTCCCTGGGCGTGCTGCAACGTTTGCATGGGCTGGGCGCTTCGGCCACGTGCTTGTTGGGCAACCACGACCTGCATTTGCTGGCCGTGGCGCATGGGGTGCGAAAGCCGCACCGCAGCGACACCTTGGGCAGCATCTTGGATGCGCCCGAGCGCGAGGCCTGGCTCGATTGGCTGCGCCAGCAACGCCTGGCCGTGTACGCGCATGGCTGGCTCATGGTGCACGCGGGCGTGGTGCCTCAGTGGGACGCCGCGCAGACGGTGTCGCTGGCGCAAGAGGTTGAGGCCGTGTTGCGCGGGCCTGACCTGGGTGACTTCCTCACGCAGATGTACGGCAACTTGCCCGCCCAGTGGTCTGATGACTTGATCGGCTTGGACCGATGGCGCTGCGTGGTCAACAGCCTGACGCGCTTGCGCTTTTGTTCGGCCGATGGGGTGATGGAGTTCGCCACGAAGGAGGGAGCCGGTGGCGCCCCTGAGGGCTACATGCCCTGGTTTGAGGTGCCTGGACGCCGCACGGCCGATGTGAGCGTGGCGTTTGGCCATTGGTCAACGCTCGGGCTGATCAACCGTCCTGACCTCTTGTCGCTGGACACGGGCTGTGTGTGGGGCGCGCAACTCACGGCTGCTCGCATTGGTAAGGGCGCGACACAAATCATCCAAGTTGACTGCCCGCAGGCGCAAAAGCCGGGCGCTCTCTAGCCTACAATACTGACCCAAGGAAGTGTGGCCGAGCGGTTTAAGGCTCTAGTCTTGAAAACTAGCGTAGGGGTGACCCTACCGTGAGTTCGAATCTCACCGCTTCCGCCAGTTCGATCCAAAAGCCCGAGGCATGTGCCTTGGGCTTTTTGCATTTTCCATCGTCTAGATCGCCCAATCGCAAGCCTTGCCCATGGCATTGCGTGGCAGGGCAGGCCCGACGGTGTAATGCACCGGGCGTGCGGCGGGCGCCAAGTGGCGCTGCGCCCAGGCTTGCAGCTGCTCTGCCAGTCGGCTACCTTCTTGCTGCGATGCGTCTTGCGGAACCACGTAGGCCTTGAGCCTTGTTTGCCCACTCACGCTGTGCACGCGCACGGCAGCATCCAGCACCTCTGGATGGTTGCACAAGCGTCGGCGCACCTGCTCCAGGTGCACGTTCACGCCGCCCACCTGCACTGCACCATCTAGCCGTGGGCCAGGCACGAAGCGCCGCTCGCTCAGCCAGGTGATCTGGTCTTGGAGCTCGGCCAGACTCTGGCCAGGCACCAGGGGCGATGCGGCTCTGCACAGCTGCTGTGCATGGCCGGGCAGGCGTTGCCAAAAGTCGTGCAGCTGGTAGCCTGCCTCGGGCCAGTCGCGCCAGCCCACGCCGGCGGTTTCCGTGCTGCCATAGACGTGCAGCAGGCGCTGCAGGCCGCAGTCCATCACCCCTTGACTGAGTTCGTCAGGGCAGGGCGCCGTTGAGGTGATGCCCACCACCCCTTTGGGCAGACCCGGCTGAAGGCGAACCACCAAGCGCCACCAGTCAGGAAAGCCAATGACCAAGTCGCCCGCTTGCAGCCGCCGCTCAAGCGCCAGAGGTGCCTGACCTTGGAGGTCGAGCACAGGCATTGCGGGGCGGCCCAGCGCGTGCGGAAGCAGGACCGTGAACAAGAAGCCATAGATGTGGTGGCTGCGCACCGCCGAGACGATGCGCTCGATGGGGCCGAGTTGCTGGGCCATCGCGCGCATCTCGGTCATCAAATCGGGCAGGCTGTGCAGGCAAGACTTGGGTGTGCCTGAGCTGCCCGAGGTGCGAAAGCACATGACCTGGCCATGCTTTGCCAAGCCGATGCGTGCTGTGTCGAGCCAGTGCCGCAGCACGGGTGTTTGGTAGAGCGAGACGGCCGCGTCAACGTCTTTCACGCCCGCGGCATCGGCCAGGGCGCTGCACAGGGCCATGAGCTCGAGCGAGTCTGCGCCCAAGTCGGTTTGCCAATGGGCCAGCCATCCCGCCTCAGCCGCAGGCAGGCGCCAGCCAGACGGGCGCAGCTGGGCCATTTCGGCCTCGAGCACGTCGCGTACGAAGCGCTCGAGCGGGGCGTCTTGCGTCCACCAAGCCGGTGTCGGCAGGTCTGTGTGGTGCGGCATGTCCAAGGTGTCAGCGCATCCAGCTGGCGCGCATGCGTTGGAGCTTGAGTTCGCTGCTGTCGTCGGTGATCACGGCCATCAGCTCTTTGTTCGGGCCGGCCAGTTGCAGCAGGGTCACGCTCAGCGCAATGGGCGCTTCGCGCACTGCTGCGCTGTGCAAGTGCTCAGGCATGAGCACGCGGTGCTTGTCGCACACCACGCCGCTGCTGCCCTGGAAAATGCGCAGCAGCTGCCGCAGATCAGGTGTGATCTTGTCCATCATGGTCAGCAAGTTGGGCTCGCCCAGGCCAAATCCCAAGGGCGCCAGCAGCTGGGTGGCCATGGGGTTCATCATGGTGATCACACCCTCATGGTTTGTGCGCACCAAGCCGATGGGAGCCAAGTGCATGAACTCGAGCATGGCTTGGTACTCGAGCCGGATGTCAGCGTCTGACAAGGACTCGATGGGGTCGCCGGGCTGGCTCATGGCGCGCTCCGCACCCCGCTGCGCTGGATGATCAGGTAGCGCGTGGGGTGCTTGGCGATGCTCAGCAAACGCATGTGGACGTGTGTGGGGCGCATGCGGAAGGTGAGCACGTAGGGCATGGTTTCATCCAGCGCTTCGCCCTGCGCCAAGGCCTCTTCATAGCGGCCTGCGACCAGGTAGTTGTTCAGGCAAGGCGCCAATTCAATGAACAGGTCTTGGCCCAGCACCTTTGCCTTGTCGAAATAAGCCATCGACGCTTCGTGCTGGTTGTAATGCGTGATCCGGTTTTGCGCATCAAAGCCGATCACGCCATACGGCAATGCGTCCAGGTCGGCGTCGGTCAGTTGCGTCAGGATCGCACCCAGCTCGGGATTTTCGAAGCCAGGGACATGGGGATGACTCATGGGCATGCTTTCTCCGCGGCCTTGCGCAAGGCATTTGGATAAGTTGTAGCAGAAACAACTCGGCCCGGCATGGGCATATTGCTGCCAAGCGCTGTTATGTTGTTACCTATGACTTGGCATCGCCGTTTGCGCACTCTCTACCGCACCCTTTGGGTCCGTCCACGTCTGGTGTTGGCCGCGGCAGTTGGTCTGGGTGTGATTCTGTTTTGGCCCGATCCAGCTTCTGTGCGGCTGGTCACGCGCTGTTTGCTTGGCTGGAACGCAGGCGTGTGGCTGTATCTGGCCATGGCCGGTTTCATGATGGCCCGCTCGAGCGCCGCGACCATGATGGACCGCGCCCAAGAGCAAGACGAGGGCGCCAGCGCGATTTTGATGTTGGTGACCGTGGCCACCCTGGCCAGCTTGGGCGCCATCGTGGCCGAGTTGTCGGTGGCCAAGAACTACGCCAGTCTGGACCGCGTGGCCCACATCGGGCTGGCGGTGCTCACGATCTTGGCGTCATGGGCTTTCATGCAGGTGATGTTTGCCTTGCACTACGCGCACGATTTTTACGCGCAGCAAGGCAAGGGGCTGTCGGGTGGCTTGCAGTTTCCGGGCACCGACCAGCCCAACTACGCCGATTTTGTGTACTTCGCTGTGGTGATCGGCACCTCAGGCCAAACAGCGGACGTGGCCTTCTCAAACACGGCGATGCGCAAGGTGGGCACGGTGCATTGCGCCTTGGCCTTCTTTTTCAACACCAGCTTGATCGCCTTGACGATCAATGTGGCTTCCAGCTTGTTGTAGCAAGGCAAAACCAGATGAACGATTTGAATGCCCTGCAAGGCTTGGGTTTGAGCTTGCCCAGTCCGTCATATTTGTTCGGCATGCTGCTGTTCAGCCTCTTGGGCATGGGGGCGTATTGGCAAGGCAAACGCGCACAAGTGCCGCGCACCAAATGGCTGGGGGTGGCGCTGATGTTTTATTCGTACGCGGTGTCTGAGACCTGGCAGTTGTATGTGCTGGGCCTGGCGCTGGTCGCCGCCTTGTTCTGGCCGTGGTGGCAAAACCGCTGAGAGCCTCCTCGTGCACCAAGTTGGTGGCCCGTAACTTGCTGGGGTTTACACCAGAGCGACCCTTCGCTGTCCTTTTCCGGAGATCCGTGTGTCTATCCACGTTGCCCTGAACCATGTCACCCACTACCGCTATGACCGGTTGGTGAACCTGTCACCCCAGGTGGTGCGTTTGCGCCCAGCGCCGCATTGCCGCACCCGCATCCTGTCGTATTCGCTGCGGGTGGAGCCTGTCGTCCACTTCGTCAACTGGCAGCAAGACCCGTTCACGAACCACCTGGCGCGCCTGGTGTTTCCTGAGCCCACGCAAGAGTTCAAGGTCACCGTGGACCTGGTGGCCGAGATGGCCGTCTACAACCCCTTCGACTTCTTCCTGGAGCCCGAGGCCGAGACCTACCCCTTTGCCTACGACGCCGCCACGGGCCACGACCTGGCCCCTTACTTGGTCAAGGCCGAACTGACACCGGCTTTCAAGACCTTTGTCGACAGCATTGACCGCACCGAAGTGCGCACGATCGACTTTTTGGTGGGCCTGAACCAGCGCCTGCAAAAGGACATCAGCTACACCATCCGCATGGAGCCAGGTGTGCAAACGCCCGAGCAAACGCTGACGCTGAAGTCGGGCTCGTGCCGCGACACCGGCTGGCTGCTGGTGCAAACGCTGCGTCACATGGGGCTGGCTGCGCGTTTCGTGTCGGGCTACCTGATCCAGCTCAAGGCCGACGTGGCCGCGTTGGATGGCCCTTCGGGCACCGAGGTCGACTTCACCGACCTGCACGCCTGGTGCGAGGTGTTCTTGCCCGGCGCCGGCTGGATCGGCCTGGACCCCACCTCGGGCTTGATGGCGGGCGAAGGTCACATCCCTGTGGCTTGCACACCCGAACCCACGGGCGCAGCACCCATCAGCGGCGCGGTCGACGAGTGCGAGTGCGAGTTCTCGCACGAAATGAACGTCACCCGCATCTTTGAAAGCCCACGCGTCACCAAGCCCTACACCGACGACCAGTGGCAAGCCATTGACGCCTTGGGCGCGGTGGTTGA
>JAVLFO010000630.1:0-2053 GCA_046052805.1 Aquabacterium sp.
CGGGTGTCTACTTTGCCTTCTCAGGCGCGCCGCTCGCACCGGCCGATGCTGGCGTACCCAACCTGGTCAGCGCCTTCAACGAAGCTGGCTTGGGCGTGTACTCGATTAACGACCAAGGGCACCCCGTGACCACCTTGACCAGCTTTGGCCAGTTCTCGTCGGTGACATCGGCCTCGGCCGTGCCCGAACCCAGCACATGGACGCTGATCTCTGCCGGCCTGCTCGCCCTGGTGTGGGTGGCCATCCGCAGAGGCTCCAACAAGCACTGAGCCGGCAGACTCAGGCGGCCGTCCACCCGCCATCGAGCATCAAGGCGCTGCCGGTGACCAAGCTGGAGGCATCGCTGGCCAAAAACACGATGGCCCCCATGACCTCTTCCAGTCGGCCAACGCGCCCCAGCGCGATGCGGCTGGTCACCCAGTCTCTGAACCCCTCGTCCTTGAACATGTTCTCGGTCAGGGCGGTTTCAATGAAGGTGGGGCAGACCGTGTTGACGCGGATGCCGTCGCGCCCGACCTCCCAGGCCAGGGCCTTGGTCATGCCTTCCATGGCGTGCTTGCTGGCGCAATAGACCGTGCGCCGAGGGCTGCCGACCAGTCCCATTTGCGACGACACGTTGATGATCGAGCCGCGCTCGCCTGCGGCTTGCAAGCCCTTGACCACCGCCCGCGTGACGTAGAAGGTGGCCTTGACGTTGAGGTCCATGATGGCGTCAATGTCGTCGTCCGTCACATCGACCAGGGGCTTGGGCCGGTTCGTGCCCGCGTTGTTGACCAGGATTTGGAATGGCCCGTGTGCAGCGATGTCGCGGGTCACCGCACCGGCATCGGTGACGTCCAGGACCAGGTGATCGCATTGCCCACCCGTGGCGCGGATGGCCTCGCATGCCTGCACCAGTTCAGCCTCTGAACGCGACACCAGCGTGACGTGCGCGCCCGCATCGGCCAGCGCCACCGCAGCGGCCAAGCCAATGCCACGGCCCGCACCGGACACCAAGGCCCGACGACCGTCCAGGCGGAAGCTGGGCGTGCGGGGCAAAGAAGCAGAGGGCGTCATGTGCTGCCTTTCGGTTCAAGCGTTTGGCGACGTTGCGCCGAAAAAACCATGAGCCGCTCGTCACGCCAATCGCGACGCACGCTCAAGTCATCGTGGCTCAGGTGCTGCCTGCGCTCGCGCTCCACCTGTTGGATCAGCGCTGCAGACCAGGCTTGATCGTGCGTTCGCGATGCGGCAATCGATTGGTACAGCGGGCCCAAGCGCTGGGCGTAGTCGGCCACACCGCCAGGGGCGTTGAGGTCAATCGTTTCAAACGGCCCCATGAAGGACCAACGCCAGCCCAGGCCGTCGCGCATGGTTTTGTCGATGTCTTCGCAGCTGGCCACGCCGCTCTCCACCAAGGCCCAGGCCTCGCGCAACAACACCCCTTGCAAGCGGTTGAGCACAAAGCCTTCGATCTCTTGGTTCACACGCACCACCGACTGTCCCACCCGCGCCATCAACGCTGTGGCCAAGCCAATGGCCGCTTCAGACGTGGCAGGCGACGGCACGATCTCAACCACCGGCACCAAGTGCGGCGGGTTCACCGGGTGCACCACCAACACCTGCGGTGCAATCGCCAAGCCCTGCGTGAAACGCGACGCACCAATGCCCGATGTGGAGCTGCCCACCACACAGTCGGCCGAGACCAGGTCTTGCAGTTGCAAGAGCAGCTCACGCTTCACCGCCACCTGCTCCAGCACCGACTCTTGCACGTAGCACGCCCCCTCGACGGCATGCGCCAATGTGGGCGACACGCTCAAGTGGCTCGCCACCGCATCCACGTCGTCGATGAGCTGGTGCGCATGCAGCTGACGCAGCTGCGCCGTGATGTAGGGCAGCACTTTGGCGCGGGTGTCTGCGTTGACGTCATGGATACGCACGTCGACACCTGCGCGGGCAAACACAATCGCCCAGCCCGCGCCGACCAAGCCCGCGCCCACCACGGCCACATGCCGCCCATGCCGGATTTGCTGATTCATTTCATCCATGGCGACCCAAATCAAGCGTTGTGGGC
>JAVLFO010000631.1:0-2859 GCA_046052805.1 Aquabacterium sp.
AGAGACAGAGCCAGACAGCTTCGGCCAACTGACCATGACCGATCCAATCGCCTCTGGCGGCAAGCGCGTCATCCCCATTCAGCCTGAAGGTGTGGGTTTGGCGCGCGAAGAAATGGTCTCGCTCTACAAAAAGAGCGAGAAGATTTATGCCCGTGAGGTCAAGGGCTGGTTCACCAACTGGCGTTGGGTACTGGTGTGGGTCACCCAGTTGGCTTTTTACGGCACCCCGTGGCTGGAATGGAATGGGCGACAGGCCGTTCTGTTCGATCTGGGCACCCGGCGCTTTTATATGTTCAACCAGGTCCTGTACCCGCAGGACTTCATCTACCTCACCGCCTTGCTGGTGATGTCTGCCTACGGCTTGTTCCTGTTCACCACGGTGGCAGGTCGCCTGTGGTGCGGGTTCGCGTGTCCGCAGTCTGTCTACACCGAGATCTTCATGTGGGTGGAGCACAAGATCGAAGGCAGCCGTGCCAAGCGCATCAAGATGGACAAGGACGGTTGGACGTTCGCAAAAGTCTGGCGAAAAGTGGCCAAGCACGGCGTGTGGATCGCGCTGTCACTGTGGACCGGCTATACGTTCGTGGGTTACTTCACGCCCATCAAGGTGCTGGGCGCCGAGGTCGTGAGCATGGGCCTGGGCCCGTGGGAGATGTTCTGGGTGCTGTTCTATGGCTTTGCCACCTATGGCAACGCGGGCTTCATGCGCGAACAGGTCTGCAAGTACATGTGTCCCTATGCGCGCTTTCAAAGCGCCATGTTCGACAAGGACACGCTGATCATCAGCTACGACGCCAAGCGTGGTGAGCCGCGCGGCTCGCGTGCGCGCAATGCAGACCCCAAGGCCGCAGGCAAGGGCGATTGCATCGATTGCACCTTGTGCGTGCAGGTGTGTCCCACGGGGATCGACATCCGCAAGGGTTTGCAATACGAGTGCATTGGGTGCGCCGCATGCATCGACGTGTGCGACTCGGTCATGGACAAAATGGGGACGCCGCGCGGATTGATCCGCTACGCCACCCAAAATGCCATGGACAAGGGCTGGGGCAAGCAGCAGATGTGGCAACGCGTGGCGCGACCTCGCGTGTTGATCTACTCGGCGGTCTTGGTCGCTGTGGTGGTGGCTTTCTTGGTCAGCTTGTACAGCCGTCCGCCGTTTCGCGTCGATGTGCTTCGCGACCGTGGCGCCTTGGGGCGTGTGGTCGAAGACGGCTTTGTCGAGAATGTCTACCGTGTTCAGCTGATGAACGCGAGCGAGTCGGTCCAGAAGTACCGAATCGGCGTTGAGCAACTCACCCAAGCAACGATTGAAGGTGGGCAAGAGATCGTCGTCGGGCCCGCCGAGGCGCGCTGGGTGCCCATCTCGGTTCGCATTCCACCGGAAGTGGCTGGCCGCATCGGCTCGGGTGCCGTTGCGATGACCGTGGTGGTTGAGCAGCTGCGGCAAGGAAATCAACCTCAGGTCGACGTGCGCGAGCCTTCGACATTCATGGTGCCGCGTTGAGCGGCGCGCACAGGAGTCCTCATGGCCATCAAGCCGTCTTCAAGCACCCAGGCCACCGGCAACGCTGGCAGTGTGTCGCAACCACCCTGGTGGCGACTGCCCATCGTGTGGATGGTGATCGCGGGCCCGGCCATCGTGGTGGTGGCGTCGTTCATCACCCTGGGCTTGGCCTTGACCCACGTTGACCCTGTGCTTGACACGACCAAGGACCAGGTTGCCAAGACAAGCAACCAAGCGCCCGCCATGCTGGGCCGCAACCATGCCGCCGAAGCGGCGCAGCAGCCTGCCGACAAATGAGCCCCTGGCGCACTTGACCAAGTGCGTCAAACGATGACGTGGCTCGGGTTTTTACCGGCGCATGAATGGCGCAGCAGGCGGAACATGTGATTTGTTGGCAGTTTCTGATGGGGACACGTATGACCAATCGCACCTTACACGCTGCACAAATCCTCTGGCCCGCCTTTTTGATGGCGAGCATTCTGGAGATGCTTGTTTTCGCGTGGTTTGATCCCGCTCAGGTGAGCATCGGCGCATGGCAGCCCAGCACCCAAACCACCTACAGTTTGGCATTTCTGGCATTTTGGGCCTTGATCGCCATGGCCTCCGGCGTGAGCCATTGGATGATGAAAGCCAATGAAGCCACAGAGCGCGAGCGTCCTATCACGCGACGGCAGTCACGTCGCCAGCATGCGCACAATCACCTGTGAGCCTCCCATGAAAAAAGCCCGCTGATACCTGAGCGGGCTTTTTTCATGGATGGAGCGTGATCAGCAGCGTACGCTGTTCACCAAGGCTTTCAGGCCCGCTTCATTGGTGATGCGGATATCGCGCTGCTTGACGTCCAACAGGCCCTCGTCTTGGAACTTCGAGAAGGTGCGGCTCACCGTCTCGAGCTTCAGGCCCAGGTAACTGCCGATTTCCTCGCGCGTCATGCGCAACACCAGGGCCGATGAAGAGAAGCCCCGTGCATGCAGCCGCTGGGTGAGGTTCAACAAAAAGGCGGCCAGGCGTTCTTCGGCGCGCATGCTGCCGAGCAGCAGCATCACGCCGTGGTCGCGAACGATTTCTCGGCTCATGATTTTGTGGAATTGGTGCTGCAGGTCTGAAAACTCGCGCGACAGCTCTTCGAGCTGGCTGTACGGGATGACACAGACCTGCGAGTCCTCCAGGGCGACCGCGTCGCATGCATGACGGTCTGTGCTGATGCCATCGAGGCCCAGCAACTCGCCGGCCATCTGAAAGCCTGTGACTTGGTCGCGTCCGTCAACCGACGACACCCGGGTCTTGAAGAAGCCCGTGCGAACCGCATACACGGACTTGAATGGGTCGCCTGTATGGAAGAGCGCGTCGCCACG
>JAVLFO010000632.1:0-12407 GCA_046052805.1 Aquabacterium sp.
ATGACGTCGCGGATCGCCGGGCTGTCGGTGAGGAGCATGACCAGGCGGTCGATGCCGATACCGCAGCCGCCGGTGGGGGGCAGGCCGTATTCGAGCGCGCGGATGTAGTCGGCGTCGAAGTACATCGCTTCTTCGTCGCCGGCGTCTTTGGCGTTGGCTTGGGCGGCAAAGCGGGCGGCTTGCTCTTCGGGGTCGTTCAATTCGCTGAAGCCGTTGCCGTATTCGCGGCCGGTGATGAACAGCTCGAAGCGCTCGGTGATGCTGGGGTTGTCATCGGACGCACGGGCCAGCGGGCTGACTTCGACGGGGTAGTCGATGATGAAGGTGGGCTGCCAGAGCTTTTCTTCGACCACGGCTTCGAACAGGCCAAATTGCAGCTCGGCCAGGCTCCAGCGTTCGGGGGCTTTTTCGCCGGCGGCCACGATGCGTTCGCGCAGCACGGCCGGGTCATCGGCTTGCTCGGCGCTCAGGCCGGCGTGTTGGATCAGGGAGTCGCGCACCGTCAGGCGGGCGAAGGGCGACTCCAAATCGACTTCCTTTTCAGCGTAGGTCAGCTTGGCCGTGCCCACGGCGGCGCGCGCGGCGTGGCGCAGCACCTCTTCGGTGAAGTCCATCAGGTCGCGGTGGTTCCAGTAGGCCGCGTAGAACTCCATCATGGTGAATTCGGGGTTGTGACGGACCGACACGCCTTCGTTGCGGAAGTTGCGGTTGATCTCGAACACGCGCTCGAAGCCGCCCACCACCAGGCGCTTGAGGTACAGCTCAGGCGCGATGCGCAAGAACATTTGCTGGTCGAGCGCGTTGTGGTGGGTGGTGAAAGGCTTGGCGTTGGCGCCGCCCGGGATGGGGTGCATCATGGGCGTTTCGACTTCCAAGAAGCCGTTGTCGACCATGAAGCTGCGGATCGAGGCCACGGCCTTGGAGCGGGCGATGAAGCGCGCACGCGAGTGCTCGTCCACGATCAGGTCGACGTAACGCTGACGGTACTTTTGTTCCTGGTCGGTCATGCCGTGGAACTTGTCGGGCAGCGGGCGCAAGGCCTTGGTCAGCAGGCGGATGCTGGTGACCTTGACCGACAGCTCGCCGGTTTTGGTCTTGAACAGCGTGCCTTGCGCGCCCAAGATGTCGCCCAGGTCCCAGTGCTTGAAGGCCTGCAGGGTGTCGGCGCCCACGCTGTCGAGCTGCACATAAACCTGGATGCGGCCGGTGGCGTCTTGCAAGGTGCCAAAGCAGGCCTTGCCCATGACGCGCTTGAGCATCAGGCGCCCGCCAATGCTGACTTCGATCGCTTGCGCTTCGAGGGCTTCTGGCTCGGTGCCGTCGTGTGCGGCATGCAGTGGGCCGGCGCGGTGGGCGGGCTTGAAGTCGTTGGGGAAGGCCACGCCCTGGGCGCGGATGGCGGCCAGTTTTTCACGGCGCTCGGCCACCAGTTTGTTGGTGTCCACCACGGGCTCGTTGGTGGACTCTGGTGTGGCGTTGTGCTGTGGCGTGGTCATGTGGCGGCTCAGGGTTTTGGGGGTCGAAGGACGCAGCACCGGCAAGGGGTTGCGCTCAGGCCTAACCCTCGATTGTATGAAACCCTGGGCGACAATGCCGAACATGTCTGTTCAAGATTCATCGCCCGCGGGCGCTTCGCGTTGGGCTGCGCTGCAGCAGGCCTGGCGCGCGCTGCCCCGCGCCGCCCTGGGCAACCTGCTGTCCAAGCTGGCGATCGTGGGCTTGGGCCTGGCCATCACCGTGACGGTGGCGCGCCAAGGGCCGAAGGTGCAAGGCGCGTTTGCGCTGTTCGTGGCCGTCGAGTCGGCCTTGTTGACGCTGTTTTCGGGCCTGGGGCTGTGGTTGGCACGACAGATGTCGCAGCAGACAGCGGCAGCTGGGGGCGCGCCGACCCGCGCCCTGCCCATGTTGACGGGCGTGTTGCGCGCAGCGGTGGTTTTGGGGCTGGTGGCCTCGGGCGTGTTGTTGGCGGTGTCGTGGTGGGCCCAGGCTTTGCCGTATTCGATGCTGTGGCTGCTGGCGCTGGCCGCGCCGTTTTTGCTCTTGGTGCCCACGGCCACGGGCTTGTGGCTAGGCCAGGGGCGCATGTGGCCCATCAACGCGGCGCAGGTGGCCGCACCGGCATCGGTTTTGGCAGGGCTGGGTGGCGCTTGGTGGATCACGCAGGGCGGTGCCCGCACCACTTCGGCGGTCTTGCTGGTGCTGGTGGCTTGGGTCAGTGGCAAGTCGCTGGTGGCTGTGGTCACGGCGGTGTATGCCTTGCGCGATGCGGGGCGCCGGGACGAGGCCTTGTCTGCCCAAAACACCCCAAACGCCCATAGCGTTCAGGCGGCGCAGGCCTTGGCCGTGTCTCCCAGTTGGTGGTCGCAATGGCCCTTCGTGGCCACCATTGGCGTGACCAATGTGGTGAGCTTGCTCAACTACCGCGCTTCGCTGTTCCTGGTCGAGCGCAACGAAGGGCTCAGCGTGGTGGGCACCTATTCGGTGGCCGTGACGGTGGCCGAGTTGCTGTGGCTGCTGTCTTCGTCTGTGACGGTGTCTTTGTACGCGCGCATTGGTCACCCTGACGTGAAGGTGGCCGCCAGCATGACGGTGCAGGCGGTGCGCATCAATGTGCTGGCCACCTTGGTGGCGGCTCCGGTGTTGTTGGGCCTGGCCTGGTGGGCTTTGCCTTGGGTGATGGGGCCGGCTTACGAGGCCTCGCTGTGGCCTTTGGCGGCGTTGCTGCCGGGCGTGGCGGCTTACGCGGCTGCCACCAGCTTGTCGGCGTTTTACACCAACCATTTGGGCAGGCCGCAGCTGTCAGGTGCGATTGCCGGCATGTCCTTGGCGATCAGTTTTTCACTGGGATGCGTGTTGGTGCCGCGCCTGGGGGCGCTGGGCGCGGGCATCTCGTCCAGCCTGGGCTACATCTTGGCCATTGCGGCGGCCTATGGCGTGTTTTTGAAGCACGCGGGCTTGCCGGTCAAGGCCTTGTGGACGCCCGCTTTGACGCGTTTGAATTGACGTTTGAGCCGCGCTGCAACCGCCTCGCGGGCTTGGCAGCTCGGCGCTCAGCCCATCCCTTGCTGCGTCAGTTGCCGTCGCATCCAGTCGCAAGCGCTGTCGAGCAGGGCCTGCTTGCCGCTGTTGGGGCGGTACACAAAGTGGGCCAGCAAGGGCAGGTCGATCGGGGGCAGCACCGCCACCACGCGGTCGGAGTGCGCCAGGGGGCTGTGGGCTGGCAGGATGACGATGGCCACGCCCAGGCCTTGCTCGGCGGCGCGCAAGGCGGCCAGGTCCGAGTCGAGCACCAAATCGCCTTTGCGCTCAAGCTGGCCATGGTTGGCGTATTGCGCCACGGCGGTCCAGTCCATGCGCGATTGCCGCGGATGGATCAAGGTGTGCTGACCCAGATCGGCCCAGGTGCGCACAGGCAGCTTGGCCAGCAACGATGGGGCGGCCACGAGAATCGCTTGGCAGGCGCACAGAGGCGTCGAAGCCAAGCCCGGCCAGGCATCGGCGCCAAAGCGGATGGCCGCATCGATGGGGTCGTTGTCGAAGTCGGCCAAGCCCATGCTGGCCTCGATTCGGATGTCGACATCGGGGTGATCTTGCTGAAAGGCCGCCAAGTTGGGGATCAACAACTCGTACGCCACCAGCGGCGACACGCTCAGGCGCAGCACGGGCTTGGTGTGGCGGTGCATCAGTTGCGCATGCCCCAGGCGGTAGCTCGACAGTGTGTGCGTCACGACCTGGGCAAACTCCTTGCCAGCGTCGGTCAGCTCCACTCGCCTGGTGAGTCGCACGAACAGGGGCAGGCCCAGATGCCCTTCGAGTTGCTTGATCTGCTGGCTGATGGCCGCGGTGGTGATGTGCAACTCCAGCCCGGCTTTGCTGAAGCTGAGCAGGCGGGCGGATGCCTCGAAGGCGGGCAGCAGTTGCAGGGGGGGTGGACGCTGCATGGTGAGGGTGTTGTCGACCGGAACGGTTAATCCATGCTTAACCATGCCACATAAAGCATCGTTTGTCTGGTGCACATGCTGCGGCCTACATTGCGATCCTCGGTCATTCACCCAGCAGGCAGTTCATGCGTTCTCCAAGCTCTCGACAAAGCCACGGTCATCGCGCTGCGGTGCCCGCATCGGCCGCGGCTCGCCCTGCCGATGGCCAGCCAGCGGCACGTGCTTGGCCAGTGGCCTTGCTCGTGTTGTTGGTGACCTTGACCATGGGCCTGTCGGGCCTGCTGTCGGTGCACACGGGCGTGTTTCAGTACGCGGACTCGCTTTTTCGCTCGGGCGAGGGCGATCGCCGCGCCGCGCTGGTGGACGCCGCTTGCCGGCCCACCGAGGGCCCGGTGCGCGACGACAGTGCCTTTGCCATGGGCGCCGAAGCGGGTGTGCTTGCCAAAGTGATGTCGTCTGAGAAGGTCTGCGTTTCGGGTCTGTCTGATTTGTTCGTGTACTACGGGCGCATGCCCAGCAGCCATGCGGTGATCTTGGCGGTGCACACGGTGATGGCTGGGTTTTGCATGCTGGCCGGGGCCTTGCAGTTTTGGCCGGCCTTTCGTCGGCGCTGGCCGCGTGTGCACCGGGCCATCGGTGTGACCTACATCCTGACCGTGACGGTGGCCGCGGTGTCGGCCATGGCCTACATGGCGGTGACCCCGCCCGATGCGATCTTCGTCGGCCTGACGGGTGTGATCGCCGAGTGGTCGATCGCCATCTTGATCTTGTTGACCATGGCCCTGGCCATGTGGCATCTGCGCCAGCGCCGCATTGCGCAGCACCAAGCCTTCATGGCGCTGAACTTTGGCCTGCTGATGGTGCAGCCGCTCTTGCGCTGGGACTGGGCGGCGCTGCATGCCTTCTTCCCGGCCGTTGACCTCAACACGCTCAACTTGGCCACCCTGATGTTCCTGGCGCCGCAAGGGGCTTTGATCGGCTATGCCTTGCTGTGGTTCAACCGGTGGTCGCAGCGCATGCGGCCACAGCCGGCGGTGCTGCCGATGGCCGATGCGGTCCGTGGGTTGTTGCAGCGCGGCTGGCCACTGATGGTGGCAGCCTCGGTGTTGGGCGCCGGGCTGATGCTGTGGACGCAAGGCTTCTCGCCTGAGCTCACGCGTACGGCTTCGGCGGTGCACGTGGCGCCAGCGGCAGTGTTGGCGCACCAAGCGCAGGCTTTGTCCGGTCAAGATACAGGACGTTTGCTGTTGACGCTGGGCGCCGTGTTGACGATGTTGGCCACCCCAGGCTTTGTGCGCGCTGGCTTTGCGGGGGTCGTTCAGCAAGCCTCATTGGCCTTGCGCGGCAGTGCCGCCTTGATGGCGGCGGGGCTGGCCTTGGTGGGCGCGGTGCAGTGGCATTGGGGCAGCGTGGTCGGCCTGCCGGCAGGGCAGGTGGCCTTGGCGGGCGGTGCGCACTTTGCCACTTTGGGTGCATTGAGCCTGGGTTTTGCCGCTTTGCTGGGCGGCGCGGTGCTGGCGGGGCGTGCGTCGTACATCAAAGAGTGGGGTGTGTTTGTGGCCTTGCTGGCCTGGGCGCCCCTGGGCATGCGCGGCTTGCTGTGGCTCATGGCCCAGCTGCCTCTGCCTGCGCACTGGTTGGCCAGTGGCCAGTTCTATTTGCTGGCATCGGCAGGTCCAGCCTTGGTGGTTGT
The DNA here is from genome assembly GCA_046052805.1 of Aquabacterium sp. Lineage (GTDB taxonomy): Bacteria > Pseudomonadota > Gammaproteobacteria > Burkholderiales > Burkholderiaceae_C > Aquabacterium. The sequence continues at coordinate 5,635 of JAVLFO010000632.1, forward strand.
TTTGTTGGCACTGACCTACGTCGCGCATGGCCAGGCCTCGCGCGAGCGCTTTGCCGTTTGATGGTTGCCGTCGCACCCCAAGGAGTTTGTCTGTGAGCAGTCCCCATTCCCCGCCTGATTTCTTTGTGCGCTCCGGCGACGTCGACCTGGCCGTGACCACGTGGGGCCAGCGCGAGGACCAGGGCCGCCTGCGCCCCGTCATGGTCCTGGTGCATGGCTTCCCCGACACCGCCCAGCTGTGGCGCGAGGTGGCGCCTCGCCTTGCCAAGCGTTTTTTTGTGGTCGCCTACGACGTGCGCGGTGCTGGGCAGTCCACCCCCGTGCGTGGGTTCTGGTGCTACCGATACAAGCACCTCTCGCTGGATTTACTGGCCGTGGTCAACGCCGTCAGCCCGCAGCACAGCGTGCATTTGGTGGGACACGACTGGGGCGCTTTGCAGGGCTGGGACGCCGTGGCCCACCCCTTGCTGAAAGGCCGAATTGCCTCGTTTTCAGCCGCCACGCCCAGCCTGGACCATGTGGGGCTGTGGTTCCGCCGGCGCCTGCTGCATCCCACCCCCAAGCACTTGATGCAGATGGGCAGCCAGTTGCTGCGCAATGCCTTCATGTTCTTCTTTCACTTGCCGCTGGTGCCCGAGTTGTTGTGGCGCTTGGGTGGCGGGGCGGCCCTGCTGAGGGTCAGCTACAAGCTGCTGGAAGGTCTGACATTGCAGGCAGCGCCCACCTTGAACGCCGATGGCCGGCATGCTTTGGGCCTGTACCGCGCCAACATGATGCCGCACCTGCTGTTCCCCAAACCCGCACCCTTGACGCTGCCGGTTCAGGCCCTGATCGCCCAAGACGATCTGTTTGTGCCCCCGTGGCTGTTCGAGTCTTTGGAAGGCGCGCAGCACCTCACGCGCACCACCTTGCCAGGCGGGCACTTTGCCCCCGTGAGCCAGCCCGAGGCCTTCGCTGAGGCCATCGGCGGGTTTGCCCTCAAGCAAAGGGATGACGGGCGCTGAGGATCGGGGACAATAGTGAGCTGGGCCTGCCTGTCGTGTGGGCCAGCCACCCCCTCGCCCCATGTCGGCCCTGCTCCTGTCACTCAAGCACCTGGTGGTGCGTTTGCTCTCGGTGTTCACCGGCCCGCGCATCGTGTACGGCTGGCGCAATGCCGACGGCAGCGTCAAGCCCAACACCCGTGTCAGCACCCACACCTGTGTCGAAGGTCAGGAAGGCCTCGTGCTGGGCGACCACGTGTTCATCGGCCACTTCAACCGCATCGACGGCTCCAACGGCTTGGTGATCGAAGAGGGCGTGCAGGTCACCAACTACGTCTCGGTGCTCAGCCACTCGAGCCACAAGGCCGTGCGCGTGATGGGGCGCCAGTACGTGAGCGACCCCAACCCAGCGGGTTACGTGCGCAAGGCCACCCGCGTGGGTGCCTACAGCTTCATCGGCCCGCACAGCGTGATCGCCCCAGGCAGCCAGATCGGCAAGGGTGTGATCGTGCAGGGCCACAGTTTCGTCTCGGGCGTGGTGCCCGATTTCGCCATCGTCGGCCCACAAACACTGGGCAAGCCCGCTGTGGTGCTGGGGGACAGCCGCGAGCTCGACCGCGCCTTGCTGCAGCGCCACCCTGATCTGCACGTGCATTACGCGCAATGGGCCGGCAAAGACAACCTGCGCCGCGCTGTGGGCACGGGTGGTGTCGCCACCTCTGACAACCCTTCCCAGGAGCGTGCATGAGCCGCCGAGGTGACGAGCCCGTACGCATCTTGTTCTTTGCCGATGCCGCCAGCGTGCACACGCGCCGCTGGGTGGCTGCCGCCGTTGAACGCGGCGCGCAGGCCGTGGTCATCACGCGCCAGCGTGCCGAGGTCCCCGGCGCCACCGAGGTCATCGCCATCGCGCCCGGCACCGACAAGCTCAGCTGGTTCACGGCCTTGCCCGAGGTGCGCCGCGTCGCCCGTGAGGTGGCTCAGCGCTTTGCACCCACCCTGGTGCATGGCCACTACGTGACCTCGTATGGCCTGTGGGCGGCCGCCTGTGGCCTGAACGTTCCCAAGGTGCTGACGGCTTGGGGCAGCGACATCCTGGTCACGCCCCGCGAAAGCCGCTTGATGCGGGCGGTGGTGGGCTGGTCTTTGCGCCGCGCCGACCTGATCACGGCCGACTCGATGGACACCCTCGACGAGATCGCGACCTACCACTCGCAGGCGCCGTCTTACCAAATCCTGTGGGGGGCCGACACCGACAAGTTCGTGCCGGGCGAGCCGGGCGAGGACTTCAACGTCGTCAGCCTGCGCAGCTGGGAGGCCAACTACAACATCGACATCGTCATCGAGGCCTTTTCGCGCTTCTTGACCTTGCGCCCCCATTCGCATGCCCGTTTGCACCTGCTCGGTGGCGGGCCGCAGCAGGCAGCGCTTGAGCAGCGTGTGCAAGACATGCGCTTGCTGCAGCAGGTGCGCTTCCATGGCCGCGTGGGCGACGTCGAGATGGTGCAAGCCATCCAGCGCAGCCGCGTCTCCATCTCGGTGCCCACCAGCGACGCCACCTCGGTCTCGGTGCTCGAATCGATGGCCTGTGGCCTGCCCATCATCGCCTCCGACCTGCCGGCCAACCGCCAGTGGCTGGACGACGCTGGCGGCTGGATCGTGCCGGTGCGCGATGTCGATGCCATCACGCAGGCCTTGGTGCACGCCTACGACCAGCCGGCACAGGCCGCGCAAATGGGCGAGCGCAACCGCGACCGCATCGAGCGCGATGCTTCGCGTCGTGGCCAGATGGACGCCATGTGGCGCCTCTACCAAAAGCTGCTGCACCCGGTGGTGCCCCGCCACCAGCGCGCCCGTCCCACACCCCGCTGACCGGACCGAGCCATGAGCGACAACCGCACCGTCTCGGTCATCGTGCCGTGCCGCAACGAACGTGACTTCATCGAAGCCTTTTGCGCCAGCGTGGCCGCCCAAGCCTTGCCTGTGGGTTGGACGCTGCAGGTGCTGGTGGCCGATGGCCTGAGCGACGACGGCACCCGTGAGCGCTTGGCCGCCTGGTGCGAGCAAGACACGCGCTTTGTGATGATCGACAACCCCGGCCGCATCGTCTCCAGCGGCTTGAACCGCTGCATCGAAGCCGCAGAGGGTGACTTCATCGTGCGCCTGGACGTGCACACCGTGTACGCACCCGATTACATCGCCCAATGCCTGGTCACCTGGCAAGCCACCGGCGCCGACAACGTGGGCGGCCCTTGGAAGGCCCAAGGTGCTGAAGGCGCGCAAGGCGTGGTGCAACGCGCCATTGCCGCGGCCTTTCAGTCGAAGTGGGTGGCGGGCGGTGCTGTGTCGCGCGACCTGGCCTACAACGGCGAGGTCGACACGGTGTACCTGGGCTCCTGGCCGCGCCAAACCTTCGAGCGCTTTGGCGGCTTTGACGAAACCCTGGTGCGCAACCAAGACGACGAACACAACCTGCGCATCCACAAGGGCGGCGGGCGCATCTGGCAATCGGCCAGCATCCAGTCCACCTACTTTCCGCGTGCCAGCAAGATGGACGTCTTTCGGCAGTACCGTCAATACGGCTACTGGAAGCCCTTTGTCATGCGCAAACATGGCCAAGCAGCGGCCTTGCGCCACCTGGTGCCGGGCTTGTTTGTGGGTGCCCTGATCACCTTGACTTTGATGATGCTGGTGGGCCTGGTGTGGATGGGGTTTGCGCCCGGCCTGGGAGCGCTCAACATCACCGACCCCAGTTGGTCGCGCGTGGCCGCCTTGGGTTTTTTGAGCCCCTTGTGGTTTGCCTCGGCCTTGACCTTGGTGGGCGCGGGCGGCCTCTTGCTGCTGGCCCTGCTGTATGGCGGCGCCGTGCTGGCCGTGAGCGTGGCCATCGCCCGTCAGCAAGGCCCTGGCTTGCTGCGCCACCTGCCCGACGTCATCGCGGCTTACCACCTGGGCTACGGCCTGGGTTCGCTGCGCGGCTGGTGGGATGCGCTGGTGCGCCGTCGCCCTGACCCTGCCTTTGGCCGCTTGACCCGCTGATGCGCCCTGAAATGAACACCGTGAGACCCTTGCCATGAGCACTGCCAATCCCTCGCAGCCCTTCCTGCCCTTTGCCCTGCCTGAAATCGGTGAAGAAGAAATCGCCGAAGTGGTCGACACCTTGCGCTCGGGCTGGGTCACCACCGGCCCCAAGGCCCGCAAGTTCGAAGAAGCCTTCATCGCGTTTTTGGGTGACAGCAGCCTGCAGGCCATCGCCGTGAACTCGGCCACCGCCGGCCTGCACCTGGCCTTGGAAGCCCTGGGCATTGGCCCTGGCGACGAGGTCATTACCACCACCCATACCTTCACGGCCACCGCCGAAGTGGTGCGCTACCTGGGCGCCGACGTCAAGCTGGTCGACATTGACCCCGCCACGCTCAACATCGACCCGGCCGCCATCGAAGCGCTGATCACGCCGCGCACCAAGGCGCTGATGCCCGTGCATTACGCTGGCCTGTCGGTGGACATGGACGCCATCTACGCGATTGCGGCCAAGCACAACTTGAAGGTGGTGGAAGACGCGGCCCATGCCCTGCCCACGACCTACAAAGGCCAGATGATCGGCACGCACCGCAGCGACGCCGTGGTCTTCAGCTTTTACGCCAACAAAACGATGACCACGGGCGAGGGCGGCATGCTGGTCACGCGCGACGCGGCCGTGGCGGCCCGCGCCAAGGTCATGCGCTTGCATGGCATCAACCGCGATGCCTTTGACCGCTTCACCGCCAAGGTGCCCAGCTGGTATTACGAGATCGTCGCGCCCGGCTTCAAGTACAACCTGACCGACATCGCTGCCGCGCTGGGCCTGCACCAGTTGCAGCGCCTGCCGGGCTTCCAGACGCGCCGCGAGCAGATCGCCGCCCGCTTTGACGAAGCCTTGGCTGACCTGCCCATCGTCTTGCCTCCACGGCCCCAGCATGCTGGCGACCTGCACTCGTGGCACCTGTACGTGATCCGCTTGTCTGACGAAGCCACCCTCAACCGCGACCAGCTGATCGACAGCCTGTTTGCCGACGGCATTGGCGTGAGCGTGCACTACATCCCGCTGCACCTGCACCCGTACTGGAAAGACCGCTACGACCTCCAGCCCGAGCAGTTCCCGCACAGCCAGAAGGCGTATGAGCGCATGGTCACGCTGCCGCTCTACACCCGCATGACCGATGCCGATGTGGAGCGCGTGATCGCTGCCGTGCGCAAGGCCTTTGGCCGCGCTTGAACCTGCACGCAACGCGACCCGTCTTGCCTCTATGAGCAAACGCCTGTTTGACCTGTTGCTGTCCAGCCTGGGCCTGCTGGTGCTGGCCCCGGTGCTGCTGGCCTTGGCATTGGCGGTCAAGCTCGATTCGAGTGGCCCCGTGTTCTTCAGGCAAGAGCGTGTGGGCCGTTTCGGCAAGACCTTCCGCATCCACAAATTCCGCACCATGCGCCACACGCCCGTGGCCACCGGCTTGCAGATCACCGTGGGGCAAGACGCCCGCATCACGCGGGTGGGCGCGGTCTTGCGCCAAACCAAGCTGGACGAGCTGCCCCAGTTGCTGGACGTGTGGCTGGGCGACATGAGCCTGGTGGGCCCGCGCCCTGAAGTGCCGCGCTACGTGGCGCATTACCCCGAGGCCTTGCGCGCCAAGGTGCTGTCGGTGCGGCCGGGCATCACCGACATCGCCTCGATCGAATACCGCGACGAAAGCACCGTGCTGGCGCGCGCCGCCGACCCAGAGCATGCCTACATCCACGAGGTCTTGCCGCACAAACTGGCGCTGTCGGCCTCTTATGTGGACCAGGCCTCGGTCTGGTTGGATGTGCGCTTGATTGCGCGCACCCTCATGGCGATTGTGCGCGGCTGAGCCTCGCGGCCCCTGCCCAGATCAGCAGGCCACGATGTTGACGGCCAGCCCGCCCAAAGAGGTTTCTTTGTAGGTGGACTTCATGTCGGCGCCGGTCTCGCGCATGGTTTGGATCACCTTGTCCAGGCTCACGCGGTGCGAGCCATCGCCATGGAGGGCCAGCCTGGATGCGTTGATGGCTTTGACGGCGGCCAGCGCGTTGCGCTCGATGCAGGGGATCTGCACCAGCCCACCCACGGGGTCGCAGGTCAGACCCAGGTGGTGCTCCATGCCGATTTCGGCGGCGTTTTCAACCTGCTCGGGCGTGCCGCCCATCACCGCGCACAGGCCCGCGGCGGCCATCGAGCAAGCCACGCCCACCTCGCCTTGGCACCCCACCTCGGCCCCCGAGATCGACGCGTTTTCTTTGTAGAGCAAACCGATGGCGGCGGCTGTGAGCAAGAAGTGCTGCACGCCTTCGTCGGTGGCGCCGGGCACGAAGTAGCGGTAGTAGTGCAGCACCGCCGGCACGATGCCTGCAGCGCCATTGGTGGGGGCGGTCACCACGCGCCCGCCGGCGGCGTTTTCTTCGTTCACCGCGAGCGCGAACAGGTTGACCCAGTCCATCACGTGCAGCGGGTCTGCGGCACTGGCACCGTCTTGCAAGCGCCGCCACAGGCCCGGTGCGCGCCGCGTGACGTGAAAGCCGCCGGGCAGCACGCCTTCTTGCGCGAAGCCACGTTGCACGCAGGCCTGCATGGCTTGCCACAAGCGCATCAGGCCCTGGGACACGGCCTCGTCGGACCGCCAATGGCGCTCGTTGCGCCGCATCACCTCGGCGATGTCGATGCCGTGAGCGCGGGTGAGGGCCAGCAGCTCTGCCGCGCTGTGAAAGGGCAGGGGCAGCGCCTCGGGCGTGGGGGCGATG
>JAVLFO010000633.1:0-3050 GCA_046052805.1 Aquabacterium sp.
TGTGGCCGGTGTGGCCTGCGCGCCTTGCCCGCCATCGGCGCGCGCCAACCACTGGGCCACGCCTTGGCTCAGGCCATCGGCGATCCAAGGCGCCATGCGAGCGGCCGAGGCTTCACGAGCGCCAGCACTCGCACCCGCACGGGCGTCGGCTTCAGGGGCATCGGGTGACGCAGCGCGGGTGTTACGCGCAGCACGCTCAGGGGCACCCTTGCGCGCGCCACCTTTGCCTGCGGCCAAGAGCTCTTCATCAGAAGACCCGTTGAGGTAGAGGCTCAAGCCCCCCACCACGGCCAAAGCGACCAGCAGCTTGCGGTTCATCGCTTGGCCCCTTCCTTTTTTCGCCACCACAGCGAGACCGTGACGCGCGCCTTGACCTGCTCGCTCATGACGTCGCTGCGCTGCACGTCGAGGTCATCGATGCTGAGCGCGGGCTCTTGCAGCATCTGCGCAAGCCAAGCGCGCACGGCCGGGTAGCTGCCTTCGGCGGGCATGACCATGCGCTGACGCCACAGCACCACGCCACCTTGGCTGGCCCAGGCTTCGCGTTGACCCCGGTACTGCACGGCCGTCACGTTGACGCCTTGCTTTTGGGCGGCGGCCAAGACGGCCGTTTGCAAAGCCACCCGGCGATCGGCGGTGGGCAAGGCTTGCCACAGGGTTTGCCACGCTTGCTCGGGTGTGGCCACTTTGGAGGCTTGCGCGGCGGCCGCTGCACCCGATGCCCCATCGGCCACTGGCTGCGCCTGGGCCAGCAGCTCATGGCGCAGGCGCCGCGCTTGCGATCCGATGTCGTCTGCCTGTGCCTGCTGTTGGGCCAGCCACACGCGCTGCGTCCAGGCCGAGCCGATCAGCAAGACCAGGCCCAGCGCACCGGCCAAGCCCAAACGCGCCAAAGCGTGTCGGGCGTTCATGGCGCGCCCCCTGCCACCACGGCCTCAACGCGCCAGCCATAGTTGGCGCTGCCGACCGCAAACGGCGTGGACAGGCGCTCACGGCTCACCAGCTGGGCCGAAGGCCCTTGGGCTTGCACCCATCGCAGCGCGGCGGCGTCGTCGGTCACGGCGGCACCCAGGTGCGCCTCGGGCCAGGCGTCAGGTCGCGCGCCCAAGGACGCCACATCCAGGCTCAGCGACAGCATCACCGCGTGTTCGGCCTTGGCCGCCTCTTCCAAGCTCGACAAGGTGCTCATCCAGGGGTAGCCCAGCCACTGCGCCAGTTGTGCGGCTTGGCGGGCCGATTCACTGCCCAGCGGCGGGGCCTGATCGGCTTTGGCGTCAGGTGGCACCGGCGCGGTCTGCGCCAGTTTTTGCTGGTGCGCCGCACGCTGCAGGCGCTTGAGGTCGGCTTGCGCATCCACCAAAGCCTGCTCAGCTTGGTTGACCTGCGGCACGACCCAAGCCACGGCCACCACACCGGCCAGCAGTAGAGTCCATGACCAGCTGGCGGTGCGTACACGCGGGCCCACGAAGTCCAGCGCATCGGCCCAGGCGCGTGGGCGGCTCAAAGTCCAGCGGCGGCTCATGGCGTGGTGCGCTCCAACTTGGCGCGACCCGAGACGACATCGCGCAAGGCAGCGTGGTCCCACACGCCCGGCCAGCGTGCATCGCAGTCTGCGTCATCCGGCGTAGGCAAGGTCAACACATCGGCCATGGCATGGCGGGGCTGCGCTCCGTGATCGGGCATCCAGGCCATGCGGGTCAAAGCAGTCTCACGCGCATCAGACACCGTGGCTTCCAGTTGCAGGCACAGGCCAGGCTCATGCAAGGCCAGACAATGCAAGCCCTCCAGCGCTTCGCCGTGAGCCTGCTTGGCCACACCTTCCAGCCAATGCTGCAAGCCCTGCGCCCACCATGGCTGCACACGGCTCAACTGCACCCCATGCACGCTGGCCTGGTGCTGCAAGCCTGTGACCAAGCGTTGCGGCACGGCACACAGCAGGCCGGCAGATGCACTGGCCACTTGGCGCACCAGCCAATCGGCCTGCAAGGCCTGGGCATCAACGTCGTGGTAGTGCGACCACTGGTTCTGCGCGTGTTGGCGCATGGCCTCGCGCGACCAATGCGGCGGGGTCACACAGCTCAGCAGCCATTGGGCAGACAAGGCCACCTCACAGGCGTGGCCGGGGTGCGCCTGGCACCATTGGCCAAATGAGGCAACGGCACGGTCTTGCACATCGGCGTCTTGCAGGGCCAAGGGCTGCGCACCCAGCCACACCACGCTGGGCCGCCAGGCAGTGCGCACTCGACCGGCAACCGTGCGTGCGGCACCTTGCAGCCACAGCCATGCGCGCGCCGCGCCACCGGAGGCCAAAGGCTGCACCTGATCGACCGCAAGGGCCGCATGGGCAGATGGGTTTTGCAAGGTGTCCATGCTCATTCGGCCAAGGTGACGCGGTTGAGTTCGTCCAGCGTGGACTCACCACGCAGGACCGCCGCCAAGGCCGACTCGCGCAAGAGGCGCGTGCCACTGGCGCGGGCATGGGCTTTGATTTTGATCAGCGAAGCGCGGCTCACGATCAAGTCACGCAGGGTGTCGTCCATCAGCAAAATTTCAGCCACCGCGCGGCGGCCCCGAAAGCCCGTACCACGGCAATGCGCACACCCCACTGACTTGAAAAAGTGCCCCTGGGTGTCAAGCGGCAATTGGGCTGCGCGCAAATCAGCGGGCTGTGGCTGCCAAGGCTGCGCGCAGTGCGTGCACAGCTTGCGCATCAGGCGCTGCGCCACCACGCCGTTGAGCGCAGACACCATGTTGTAGAGGTCAACGCCCATGTGCATGAAGCGACCCACCACATCGAACACGTTGTTGGCGTGGATGGTCGAGAGCACCAAATGCCCTGTCAACGCGGCCTGTGAGGCGATCTGGGCGGTTTCAGCGTCGCGGATTTCACCCACCATCACACGGTCGGGGTCGTGCCGCAAGATGCTGCGCAGACCGCGCGCAAAGGTCAGACCCTTCTTCTCGTTCACCGGGATTTGAACGACGCCACCGAGCTGGTATTCCACCGGGTCTTCGATGGTGATGATCTTGTCGGTGCCATCGTTGATCTC
>JAVLFO010000634.1:0-2044 GCA_046052805.1 Aquabacterium sp.
GTCCCGGGAGCGATGTGGGCGAATCCCGCGGACGCGAAGCCCGAGGCGAGGATCGCCACGCTCACGGCGACTTGCCAGTAGAGCCGGTCGAAGTCGAGGAACCACGCTCGAGCGGTCTCAAGGTCCCCCGCCTCGACGGCGTGGTGCGCGCCGTGGGCGATCGCGTAGCGTTGGGCGGGCGTGAGCGCGGCGATCCTCGCCTCGGGCTTCGCGTCCGCGGGATTCACCCACATCGCTCCCGGGACGATCCCGGCGTACGCGCGCTCGCACGCGACCGAGAGCGCGCGGTGGTGCTCGGGCGCGACCCTCGCGGAGAGCGCGTGATCGCGCGCGAGCCACGCGCGAACTCCTCCGCGGTTCGCGACGCGAATCCCGTCCTCGGTGAAGACGAGCGCCTCAGCGGCGGGGTCTCTCACCCTCGCCCGGTACTCCTCCGAGCCGGACTCATACCCCATCGCCCGCGCCCAGATCTCCTCCGGGACGCGCGCCCCGGATCGCGGAGCGAGGACCGCGAACGCGACCGCGCGCTCGAACGCGTCGCGATCTCCCCCCGCCGCCTCGAACCATCTCTGGAACGCGACCGCGTGGGGAGAGGAGAGAGCGGACGTCGCGGACGCGACCCCACCTCCGCGAGCGAGAGCGGAGAGCGACATGGGATCCACGGCGCGTCGCGCGAGAAGACGAGTGTGAGGACGCGAGATCCTCGTCGTCTCCTCGCGGCGGAGACGCGACGGCCTCGCGTGCGCCCCGCCCGCGCCCCGCTCCGCCCACACCCGCCCGTCCTCGCCCGTCGTCGCCCGTCCTCGCGAAGGACTCGCGCGCGAGCGACGGGGAGCGACGCGGAGACGAGACCGTAGACAGAGCGCGCGACGGAAACCGGAACAGCGTCTCGCTCTCCGCTCGCGACCGACCCACGCGCGCGCTCGAGCGCCGTCTCCTCCGCGTCGCGCGATCGCCCCCCGTCCCGGGCTGCGCGAGTCGCTCGTTCCTCGCTCCGCCCACGCGAGCGCTTTTCACGCCCACCACGACCCCACGCGCGCTCGCCTCGGCCGCGGACTCGAGCCCGGAACGCGCGGGCGCGGCGCATCGTGGCCTCGATCTCGACCCGGGATCGTGACCTCGATCTCGACCCCGCTCGCCGGCCCCCACGTCCGGCTCAGTCCCAGTCCGCGTCGTCGTCCAGCTGCGCCCTGGCCTCGCATGCGGCCTTGTACTCGGCGACCTGGTCCGTGTCGAGCTGGACGAAGCGCGTGGTCGCGGACGCCTGGAGCGTGACGACGTTCTCGTACAGTTTCGAGCACAAGCCATCCACGAACCAGACCTCGCCCGCGCGGATGTTCACGCGCGCCGCCGCCGCCCAGAGCGTGATGTTCACGCGCTGGAGCACGCCGTCGTTTGTTTGGATGTACACCTCCGCGATGCGGAACTCGGAGGCTGGGGCCTGGACGGACTGAGGCACGGGGGTGGGCTGCGCCTGGATCGCGACAAAGTACAGGAGGGCGTTGTGGAAGCGCGCCTGGTCGTTCGGCGCGCCCGTGAAGGGCCTCTTGATCGCCGCGCTCGTGAGACCCACGCGGAAGGCGCGCGCCCTCGCGGGGTCCACGGGGCGCGAGTTCGTGAAGACGAGCTTGGACCCGGACAACACGACCACGATGCGGAACTCGTACACCTCGCCAGGGTCGAACGTGCGGATTCCCGAGCGCGGGATCAAGACCGCGGTGCGGTTCGTGCCCTCCACGTACGCGATCACGCTCCCGCTCGGGCCGTGCAAACTGATCGCGGCGGCCGTGATGATCTGGGTCGTGAGCGAGCCTGAGGTCGAGGTCGAGGTCGAGGCCGAGGCCGAGGTCGAGGCCGAGGTCGAGGCCGAGGCCAAGGTCGAGGCCAAGGCCAAGGCCGAAGCCAAGGCCAAGCCCGAGGCGAGGGCCAAGGCCAAGGCGAAGGCCAAGGCCAAGGCCAAGGCGGCGCGCGCTCTGCCAGGACGCGCGCCGCGCTCGACTCCGCGCGAACGCGCCCAGCGGACGCTCCGCGCTGGTGCGGGCGC
>JAVLFO010000635.1:0-26690 GCA_046052805.1 Aquabacterium sp.
GATGCTGCGCCGCTGCTGACAGGCCGCAACCAGCTCATCGAGCCGGCTGCGCGCCTGTAAAGGCTCCAGCACCAACTCGACGGTGCCGCCGCAGGGCAAGCCAAAGCGGTGAGCCTCGTCGGCCGAAATGCCATAGCGCAGCACGGCAGGCGCATCGGTGGCACAAGCCGCCTGAACACCACCTTCACGGATACGCTGGATCAGGTCGTCCTCGATGCACCCACCCGACACGGACCCCACCGTCTCGCCTCGCCCATTGATGGCCATGAGCGAGCCGGGCGGGCGCGGCGACGAGCCCCAGGTGCGGGCCACCGTCACCAGCACCACAGGCGTGCCACCGGTGAGCCATCGCTGCGCGGTACGCAGTACAAGGGTGTCGAGGTCTTCCATGCCGTCGATTGTGCCGCGCTGGCTCAGGCCAGCTTGAAAGGCAGTTGCCGCTGCGGCTTGCCCGTCAGGCGTGCCACCGCGTTGGCAAAAGCGGGGGCCAGTGGCGGCAAGCCAGGCTCGCCCATGCCGGTGGGCGCGTCGGCGCTGGGCACGATGTGCACGGCAATCTCGGGCATGTCGGTGATGCGCGGCACCACAAAGTCGCCAAAGTTGCTTTGCTGCACTTCGCCATCTTTGAGTGTGATGGCCGCACCAGGCGAGCACATCGACAAGCCCATCAAGGCCGCACCTTGCACCTGAGCCTCGATGGTGCGCGGGTTCACCGCGAGGTTGCAATGCACCCCCGCTGTCACGCGGTGCAAGACGGCACGGCCTTGCTTGACCGAAGCCTCGACCACATAGGCCACCACGGTCTCGAAAGACTCGTGTACCGCCACGCCCCACGCACGACCAGCCGGCAGACGCTTCTTGCCGTAGCCGCTTTGGTCAACGGCCAGTTGCAAGGCAGCGCTGTGGCGAGGCTGCTTGTCGGCGAACATCTTCAGGCGATAAGCGACCGGGTCTTGCTTGGTGGACCGGGCGATCTCATCGATCAGCGTCTCCATCACAAAGGCCGTGTGGGTCGACCCCACGCTGCGCCACCACAGCACAGGCACATTGAGCTTGGGGTGGTGCACCGTCAAGCGCATGGGCACGGGGTACGGCCCCTTCATGCCTTCGGTGGCGGTGGCATCGATGCCGTTCTTGACCATGAAGCCCTCAAAGGGCGAGCCCATGGTGATGGACTGCCCCACCAGCACGTGGTCCCAAGCTTGCACTTGGCCAGCCGCATCAAAGCCGATGCTGGCGCGGTGCAAGTGCATGGGGCGGTATTGCCCGCCGCGGATGTCGTCTTCACGACTCCACACCATGCGGATGGGCGCGCTCATGCCGGCAGCGCGTGCTGCCTTGGCGATCTCGCAGGCCTCGACCACGTAGTCGCTGCTGGGCACCGCGCGTCGGCCGAAGCCTCCACCGGCCATCTGCACATGCATCACCACTTGTTCAGGCTTGAGTCCCAGCACGCGCGCAGCCGCTGCGCCATCCACGCCCGGAAACTGCGTGCCGACCCACAACTGTGCCTGGCCATCGGCGAGCTCAACCGTGCAGTTGAGCGGCTCCATGGGCGCATGGGCCAGGTATGGGAAGACGAATTCGGCATCGATGCGCTTGGGCGCCTTGGCCAGCGGGGCCATGTCGGCATCAAATTGACGCGGCCCTGGCTGTTTGGCCAGCTCACGGTATTGGCTGAGTTGGCGCGCGCTGTCGACCTTCTCGACCGCGGACGTGTCCCAAGACACCTTGAGCGCATCGCGCCCTTGCTTGGCGGGCCAGTAAGCATCGGCCACCACCGCCACGCCTTGCGCGCCACCGGCCAGCGGCACACGCAGCACCGCCTTGACGCCCGCAATGGCCAAGGCCGCCTTGTCATCGACAGCCGCCACCTTGGCGCCAAACACAGGCGGGTGCGCCACCACCACCGTCAACTGGCCAGGGCGATGCACATCGATGCCAAAGGACTGCTGACCACTGCTCTTGGCCTTGGCATCCAGCCGATTGGTGGGCTGACCAATGAGGCGGAAGGTCTTCGGGTCTTTCAAAATGACTTTGTCAGGCACGGGCTGGGCCATGGCCGCTTCAGCCAGCTCGCCATAGCCAAGCTTGAGCCCGCCGGCGCCGATGACCGTGCCTGCCTGCGTGCGCAGTGTCGACACATCCACACCCCAACGGGCAGCCGCCGCGCTCATCAGCATCGCACGGGCACGGGCGCCCAGCTCGCGGTATTGCGTGAAGCTGTGCTTGACGGAGTTCGAACCGCCCGTGATGTGCATACCAAACATCGGGTCCACATACGCCGGATCGCTGCTGCCCATGCGACTGCGAACCAGACTCCAGTCGGCATCCAACTCTTCAGCCAGGATCATCGGCAAGGCGGTTTGGACGCCCTGACCAAACTCCAGGCGGTTGATCGTGACAATGACCTCACCATTGGGGGCAATCTGCACAAAGGCCGATGGCATCTGCGTGGGCTTGAGCGCGGTGTCTGCGGCGGCGGCCATGGCACCTTGTCCGACGGCCAGCATGGGGAACGCGCCAATGGCCAGCCCGCCTGCGCCAGCCAGCTTCAAAAAGCTGCGGCGTGGCAAGGCAGCGGCTGGCTCAGGCTGGCTTTGGCTCAAGAGGTGCTGCAAAGCACGGGGCATCTCGCGAGGATCGATGTGACTCAGCATGGTGATTCCTTCAAGCGATGGCGCGGGCGGCGTCGGCCACCGCAGCGCGGATGCGGGCATAGGTGCCGCAGCGACAAATGTTGCCGGCCATGGCCGAATCGATTTCGGCTGGCGTCGGTTGCTTGCCTTTGGGCAAGGACTTCAGGAAGGCGGTCGCGCTCATGACCTGACCGCTTTGGCAATAGCCACACTGCGCCACGTCGTGCTTGACCCATGCGGCATGGACCGCTGCGCCCACAAGGTCGCTGCCATCGGTCACGGCCTCGATCGTGGTGATCTTGCGACCCTCGCCGGCAGACACGGGCGTCACACAGGATCGAACGGCTTGTCCATCGATGTGCACAGTGCAAGCACCACACATGGCAACACCGCACCCGAACTTGGTGCCTGTCATGCCCAGCGTGTCACGCAGAGCCCAAAGAATCGGTGTGCCGGGGTCGACCTCAACCGTGTGGTCGTGGCCATTGACGTTGAGTTTGCTCATGAGGCGGATCTCCTGTGTGGCGGCGGTGCAATGCGGTACGGTGCGGCAAAGTGTGCCCGATCACCCCACAGGCTGCTTGCCATTTTCAATGTGAGTATTGCCTTTTCCGATCGAATTACCAGATCAGTCAGTGCGCACTGCGCCCCATGACGATAGAGTCTTGTTTGAGGATGACAACGTCGATCAGTGGCTTCGCATTTGCTATCACCTCATCAAACCGGACACACGCAGGACCGATCATGAGCATTCAGGCACTGGCCGCAGAGATTGACAAGATTGCCCGAAATGACGGGCCGCACACCACGGCCTTGCCACAGCTGTCGGTCTTTCGCAGCAGCACCCTATCGTCGCCCATGGCCTGCCTGTATGGTCTCGGCTTGGCCATCACCGCACAAGGCAGCAAGCAAATCAGCTACGGCGAGCAGGTGATCCAGTACGTGCCTGGCAAGTCCTTGTTGACAACGGTCGACCTGCCTGTGGTGGCCCAAATCACCAAAGCCAGCCAGGCCGAGCCCTTCCTGGGCATGTTGCTCACGCTGGACGCGCGCGCCCTCGTGCAACTGAGCAGCGAGATGGCACTGCCGCCCCTGCCGCGCGTCACCGCGCCACGTGCGGTGTCCTTGTGCGCGCTAGACGAGCCGCTGCTGGACGCGTTGATCAGGCTGCTTCGGCTGATGAACGAACCAGCGCTGCTGCCACAAGTGGCACCGCTGATCCAGCAAGAGATCATGGTGCGCCTGCTGACCGGCCCACACGGCCCTGATCTGAGGCATGTGCTGGCCGCGGGCTCGCCCAGTCACCAAGTCGCCCGCGCCATGGCTTGGCTGAGACAACACTTCCGCGACGACGTCTTGATCGACGACCTGGCCGCCACGGCGCACATGAGCCCGTCCACCTTCCGTCAGCGCTTCAGGCAACTGACGGGCGTCAGCCCACTGCAATACCAAAAACAACTGCGCCTGCAAGAAGCCAGGCAACTGATGCTCAGTCAAGACCTAGACGCCCACAGCACGGCGGCGCGAGTGGGTTACGAAAGCGCCTCTCAATTCAGCCGCGACTACAGCCGCTTGTTTGGAGCGCCCCCGCAACGCGACATCAAGCGCATGCGTGAGGCCACCTTGCTCAGCGACAGCGCTCAGCGTTGAACTCACTTCACGCGCTGCTTTTCCAACTTGCGCGCCAAGGTGCGACGGTGCATGCCCAAGCGCCGCGCTGTCTCTGAGATGTTGAAATCCGTATCGGCCAAGGTCTCGTGGATGCGCTCCCACTCCAGGGTCTTGATCGAGGTCGCGCGCTCGGTCAGGTCCACATCCGTGTCGCCATCGGCCCTTGAAAAGGCCGCCTCGATGTCGTCGGTATTGGCGGGTTTGGCCAGGTAGTGCCGCGCGCCCAGTTTGATCGCCTCCACGGCCGTCGCGATGCTGGCGTATCCGGTGAGCACCACGATGACCATGGCAGGATCGTGTGCATTGAGGTCTTGAACGCAAGCCAATCCAGAGTCACCGCCGCCCAGCTTCAAATCGACCACAGCGTGCGTGGGGCGTTGTGCCGCCAGCAACTGTTGAACCTCGTCTCGGTTGGAGGCGCGCAAGACGGCGTAGTCACGGCGCTCAAAAGACCGCGTCAGGGTTTTGGCAAACGCATCGTCGTCTTCAACGATGAGCAATTGGCGTTGGGTTGGCATCCGCCTATTGTGAAGGCATCAGCGATGCCAAGGGCAGCGTGATCACCACCTCCGCGCCCCCTGAAGCGAGGTTGTTGGGGGCAATGCTGCCTCCCAAGGTCCTGGCCACGTTCACCGACAAAAACAGCCCCAAGCCGCCACCGGGCCGGCCTTTGCTGGACTCATAGGGCTTGCCAAAGCGCGCAAGCATTTGAGGCGAAAAGCCTGGCCCCTGGTCCTGCACAGACAAGATCAGCGTGCTGTTGCCTTCGCAGCGGGCCACCACGCGCAACAGGCCTTGCGGCGCAGCCTCCAGGGCGTTGTCAAGCACGTTGTCGATCATCTGCTTGAGCGCCGTGTCAGAGATGATGGGTAGGTCAGGCAATGCATGTCGGTCAAAGGTCAAGGCCTTGACAGGTCGTGTGTTGCGCCACGCGTCCAACAGGTCGTCCAAGAAATCGTGCAAGGTGGTCTCTTGGGGTGCATCGCCACGCGTCTCACCCGCAGACTGCAAGATGCCCGTCACGATGGCTTTGCAGCGCAGGACCTGCACCTGCATCTGCTCGATTTCCTCGCGCAATTCGGGCTCGGCCGCAAAGGGCGTCATGCGGGCCCAATCACCCAAGATCACCGACAGGGTCGACAACGGCGTGCCTAACTCGTGGGCTGCACCTGAGGCCAGCAGACCAATGCGGACGATGTGCTCTTCCTCGGTGGCCCGCTGACGCAAGTCGGCCAGCCTCGCATCGCGCTGGCGCAGATTGCGCCCGATGCGGCCAATGAAGATCACCAACAAAGTGGCGTTGATCAAAAAACAGACCAGCAGCCCAATGTCGTAGCTGACCGATGGCGCCAGCCCAATGTCGTCGGGCAAGACCAGCGGCTTGTGCCACTGGCTCAAGGCCACAAAACACAAGCTGGTCACCACCAGCATGGCCCAGGTATAGCGTGGCCGCAAAAGCACCGATCCCACTGCGACTTGCAACAAGTACAGGTAGATGAATGGGTTGCCACTGCCGCCGGAGAAGTAAAGCTGCGCCGTCAGCACGGCCACGTCCACCAGCAAGCCTGCGAAAAGTTCGCCGTTGCTCACCGGCAGCGCCAATCGACAGCGCAGCCAGCTGGCCATGTTGAAGATCACCAACACGGCAGCCAAGGTGGTCATCTCGACCATGGGCAGCGAAGCACCCAAGACGAACTTGGCCACGGCGATGGCGAGCAACTGCCCACCGACGGCCAGCCAGCGCATCTGAATCAACTGCAGCAGGTTGTTGCTGTGGGCCTGCCAATCAGGCACCAAAGCCACCTCGCCCAAAGGCGGGTGCTCGACGGCTGCAACTTCAGGCGTGGGCGTGGGCATGGCCAGGGCGCTCTGCAGCCAAGCGCCTCAAGCGGCGCTCATCGACCAAGATGTAACCCAAAGCGCCAGCCGTCATGGCCGCCAGCGCAAACCACGTCAGCGCGTACACCAGGTGGTTGTTGGTGAACTGCAGGACCGTCAATCCCGGCCGTGGCCAGGCGTCGTTGGCGCCCTGCTCAGGCGCCATGAGGTCGACGAAGTAAGGCGCGACTGGCGCATCACTCAAGCCCGCCGCCTGGGCAATGGCTTGAACGTCGCGCGAGTACCAACGCCCTTTGGCTGCGTCGTTGGTCTGGAGCAGGCGACCGCCGGGCTCAGACAGTCGCAACAGTCCCACGAGCGTTTGCTCACCCGCTGCGGCACTGGGTTGGCGCTTGGCTGGCTCACGCTGCTCAGGCGAGACGAACCCTCGGTTCACCAACACCCAAAAACCTTGCGTTGTGCGCATCGGTGTGATGACCCAGTAACCCGAACCCAGTTCGGTGGTGGCGCTCACCAGTGCCTCGCGATCAAACCGATAAACGCCGCTGACGCTCAGGCGCTTGTACTCATCACGCTCACGCTGCAAGGCGAGCCAAGCGGGCACCGCAGGGGCTGCCTGCGGGACCGCACGCACTTGGCGATCGATCCGGGCGATCAGGTCTTCTTTCCAGGCCAGACGCTTGACTTGCCACACACCCAAACTCACAAACCCCACGAACATCAACGCGGCCGCAGCGAACAGTGCGGCCACCTTGGTGTTGGAGCGAGGCTGGTGATGGTTGTTCAAGCTCACGGCATGTTACGCATGACCTGCGGGTCCACGCTGGGCATCATGTTGGTGTTCAGATGGTAGAGCACCCAGATCGAGCCCGACAACATGATGACGACCAAAGCCACGGTGAAGACCAGCGCCAGCATCGACCAGCCGCCTTCGACCTTGGTGTTCAAGTGCAGGAAGTACACCATGTGAACGAGCATTTGCACAGCGGCAAAGCCCAGGACAACAAAGCCTGTCAGGCGCGGTGAAGGCAAGACCTTGTCCATGACCAGCCAAAAGGGAATGGCCGTGAGGATGACCGACAAGACGAAACCAATCAGGTAGCCCTTGTAAGTGGCGTGGTAGCCGCCGTCTTCTTCGTGGTGATTGTGGTGATCTTGGCTCATGGCAAAACGCCCATCAGGTAGACAAAAGTGAACACGCCGATCCAGATCAGATCCAGGAAGTGCCAGAACATCGACAGGCACATCAGGCGACGCTTGTTTTCAGGGGTCAGACCCAACTTGCTGACTTGCGCCATCAAGGTCACCAGCCAAATGGTGCCGAACGTGACGTGCAGACCGTGGGTGCCCACCAAGGTGAAGAAGGCCGACAGGAACCCGCTGCGACCGGGGCCAGCGCCTTCATGGATGAGGTGCGCAAACTCGGTCAACTCCAGGCTCAAAAAGCCCAAGCCGAACAAGCCGGTAATGGCCAACCAAGCCAAAACGCCGCCCTTGCTGCCCTTTTGCATGGCGATCATGGCAAAGCCGTAGGTGATCGACGAGAACAGCAGCAAAGCCGTGTTGGCTGCCACCAAAGGCAGATCAAACAAGTCGGCGCCCGATGGGCCTGCAGCATAGCTGCGGCCGAGCACGGCGTACACGGCGAAGAGGACCGCGAACATCAGGCAGTCGCTCATCAGGTAGAGCCAAAAGCCCAGGAGCGTGCCTTGTTGCGGATGGTGGTCGCCGTTGTCGTAGAAGATCGGCGCGCCGTTGGCGGACGTCAAGCCCGGCGTGTGTGTAGAAGCGATGGCCATGGTGTGGTTCGAATCAAAGATCGATCAGGCGGCAGAAGCCAAGGACGACTGCTTGAGTGCGTGCTCGGTGCGCGAGACTTCGTCGGCCGGGATGTAGTAATCGCGGCTGTAGTTGAAGGTGTGCACGATGGCAGAGATCACGGTGGCTGCGAAGCCCAGACCCGCGAACAACCACATGTGCCAGATCAACGCGAAGCCCGTGCCCGTGGCCAGCATGGCGATGACGAAACCGGAAGCCGTGTTCTTGGGCATGTGAATGTCCTTGAAACCGGTCATGGGCTGCGTCGCGCCGCGCTGCTTCATGTCATGCCAAGCATCGATGTCGTGCACGATGGGCGTGAAAGCAAAGTTGTAGTCAGGCGGCGGCGAAGCGGTCGCCCACTCCAAAGTACGG
This sequence comes from Aquabacterium sp., assembly GCA_046052805.1. Classification (GTDB taxonomy): domain Bacteria; phylum Pseudomonadota; class Gammaproteobacteria; order Burkholderiales; family Burkholderiaceae_C; genus Aquabacterium. Next base: position 8,343 of record JAVLFO010000635.1, read on the forward strand.
CCGTGCCAGGCGTCGCCCGTGACGTCGCGCAACTCTTCACGCTTGAGGTAGCTGACCAGCAGCTGCACACCAAAGGCGCCAATGCCCAGGGCCACCAAACCAGCGCCTACAGCGGCGATCTGGAACCAGATCTGCAGCGATGGATCTTCGAAGTGGTTCGTGCGACGGGTCACGCCCATCAAGCCCAGCACGTACAGCGGGGTGAAGGCCACCCAGAAGCCGACGAACCAGAACCAGAACGAGACCTTGCCCCAGAACGCGTCCAACTTGTAGCCAAAGGCCTTAGGGAACCAGTAGTTGATGCCAGCGAATGCACCGAACACGACACCACCGATGATCACGTTGTGGAAGTGAGCGATCAGGAACAAGCTGTTGTGCAGCACGAAGTCGGCCGCAGGCACAGCCAGCAACACGCCCGTCATGCCACCCACCGTGAAGGTGATCATGAAGCCAACCGTCCACAGCATGGGCACCTCAAAGCGGATGCGGCCACGGTACATCGTGAACAACCAGTTGAAGATCTTGGCACCGGTCGGGATCGAGATGATCATCGTGGTGATGCCAAAGAACGAGTTGACGCTGGCGCCCGAACCCATCGTGAAGAAGTGGTGCAGCCACACCAGGTACGACAGGGCCGTGATGACCACGGTGGCGTACACCATCGAGGCGTAACCGAACAGCTTTTTGCCGCTGAAGGTCGAAACGACTTCAGAGAAGATACCGAACACAGGCAGCACCAGGATGTAGACCTCAGGGTGACCCCAGATCCAGATCAGGTTCACGTACAGCATCGCGTTGCCGCCGAGGTCGTTCGTGAAGAAGTTGGTGCCCAGGTAGCGGTCGGCGGTCAGCAAGGCCAAAGTGGCTGCCAACACAGGGAAGCTGGCCACGATCAGCACGTTGGTGCACAACGAAGTCCAGGTGAACACGGGCATCTTCATCATGGTCATGCCTGGCGCGCGCATCTTGACGATGGTCGCGATCAGGTTGATGCCTGACAAAGTCGTTCCGATACCTGCTATCTGCAAGGCCCAAAGGTAGTAGTCAACCCCCACATCCGGGCTTTGCAGCAAGCCCGACAACGGTGGGTAGGCCAACCAGCCCGTCTTGGCGAACTCGCCGATGAACAGCGACACCATGATCAACACGCCGCCACCTGCCGTCATCCAGAAGCTGAAGTTGTTCAGGAAGGGGAAGGCCACATCGCGTGCACCGATTTGCAGCGGCACCACGTAGTTCATGAAGCCCGTCACGAAAGGCATCGCGACGAAGAAGATCATGATCACGCCGTGCGCGGTGAAGACCTGGTCAAAGTGGTGTGGCGGCAGGAAGCCGGGGTTGTCACCAAAAGCCATGGCCTGCTGACCACGGATCATCAAGGCGTCGGCAAAGCCGCGCAGCAACATGACCAGACCCATCACGATGTACATGATGCCGATCTTCTTGTGGTCAATGCTGCAAACCCAGTCGCGCCACAGGGGACCCCACAAGCGGAACTTGGTGAGCAAAGCCAGCAAGCCGGCGCCGCCAAGCGCCACAGCGGCGAAAGTGGCCACGAGGATCGGCTCGTGGTAGGGGATCGCCTCAAGGCTGAGGCGTCCAAAGATCAGTTGGCTGAGTTCGGGGGACATCGTCGATCTCGCGAAAGTCTGAAAGCGCAGCCCGTCATGGGCTGCACGGGAATCGGATCAGCGCAGGGCCGTGGCCGAGCGGGCAGTCGTCAAGGGCAAGGCTTTGCCGGTCGGGTCAACGGGTGTGCAAAGTGCGGCCACCACCGTGCGCTCTTGCACGCCGGCTTGCGTTGGCCAGGACTGGCGCATCAAACCGCTCACGCCGCCCTTGCCTTGGCCGCCGCGCGCATCAATGGCCATCATCTGGTTCAAGCACATCTTGGTCTGGTCGACGCAACGGTTCAGGATGGCGCCATAAAGATCGGGATCCACGCTGGCGTAGCGGCGAACGCCATCACGCTGGCTGGGTTGCTCGAGCTTCATGAACACCGCACGGTCAAGGGCTTGGCCATCCGTCTTGTTCGAGGCGACCCAGCGATCGAAATCGGCTTGGTTCAGGCCGTGGAACTTGAAACGCATGTCAGAGAAACCGCCACCGCTGTAATTGGCCGACAAGCCTTGGTAGATGCCTTCCTTGTTGATCACGGCGTGCAGCTTGGTTTCCATACCCGGCATGGCATACACCATGCCAGCCAAATCGGGGATGTAAAACGCATTCATCACGGTGGACGCGGTGATCTTGAACTGGATCGGGCGGTCAACCGGCGCGGCCAGCTCGTTCACCGTGGCAATGCCTTGTTCGGGGTAGACAAACAGCCACTTCCAGTCGAGGGCAACCACCTCCACCACCAAAGGCTTGACGTCTGCGGGCAAGGCGCGCTGTGCGTCGATGCGGTCGAGCGGACGGTAAGGGTCCAGCTTGTGGGTGCTGATCCAGGTGATGGCACCCAGCACGATGATGATGAGCAGCGGGGCGCCCCAGATCATCAGCTCCAGACGGGTGGAGTGGTCCCAGTCAGGTGTGTACGTGGCCGAGGTGTTCGAGGCGCGGTAACGCCATGCGAAAAACAAGGTCAGAACGATCACCGGCACGATGATCAGCAGCATCAACAAGGTTGATGTGACGATCAAATCGGCCTGCTGCTTGGCAATGTCACCGTTCGGATTCATCACGGTGAATTTGCAGCCAGACAGCGCCGCGGAGGCGCCCAAGAGACCCAAGAGGGTCCACATTTTACGGGTCATGCGTGATTGGTACATCTGGGTAACCCGGGAACGGGAAAACGAGAGTTGTGCAGCGGAGCCGAATGTATCCTGATTGAGGTGTATCAACCATTGGACATTTTGTCCAAGGTCTCAGGAGGTGCCTCTCTATGGAATACGCTGGCGTACACACACTCCACCCCCTGAATGCCTCGCCCGAGGCGCCCAGGATTGACTCTCAGTCCGTTGCACCTGACGAAATTGCGGTGGGCGTGGTGATCGGACGAGCCTCAGAGTACTTCGACTTCATCGTCTACGGCATCGCCTCGGTGCTGGTCTTCCCCGCTCTCTTCTTCCCGTTTGCTGACCGCCTGCACGGCACGCTTTACGCGTTTGCACTGCTGGCGGTGGCGTTTGTGGTTCGACCCATCGGCACGCTCCTCGGCATGTCCATTCAACGGCGCGCCGGGCGCGGCAGCAAGCTGACCGTGGCGCTCTTGTTGCTGGGTTGCTCAACAGTGGGCATGGCCATGCTGCCGGGCACCGATGTGGTGGGCGCTTGGGCTGCCATTGGCATGTTAACGGCTTGCCGTGTGGGCCAGGGTTTGGCCCTCGGCGCTTCTTGGGACGGCCTGCCCTCGCTGTTGGCGCTCAACGCGCCAGAGCGCCGCAGAGGTTGGTACGCGATGCTGGGGCAACTCGGCGCGCCGTTGGGCTTCATGCTGGCGTGCGGGCTGTTTGGCTACCTCTGGAGCAACCTGTCTACGGCCGAATTCATGAGCTGGGGATGGCGCTACCCCTTCTTCGCGGCCTTCGCGATGAACGTGGTGGGTTTGTTTGCACGACTGCGACTGGTGATGACGCATGAGTACGAACGCGAGCTGGACGCCCATGAACTGGACCCATGCGACACGCAAGAGCTGGTTCAGCAGCAAGGCCTCAATGTGCTGATCGGGGCGTTTGCCTCCCTGGCGAGCTATGCGCTGTTCCACCTGGTCACGGTGTTCCCGCTCTCATGGGTGGCCTTGTATTCACCCGATGAGATCGGCTCCTTCCTGCGCGTTGAGCTGGTCGGCGCTGTGCTGTGCGCGATTGCCATGCCGCTGTCAGGCGTTTTGGCCGACCGCATCGGTCGCCGCCGCACCCTGGGCATGGTGGCGATCCTGATCGCCGCATTCAGCGTGTTCACGCCTTGGATGCTGGGTGGCGGCTGGGCGGGCCGCGAAGCCTTCATCCTGATTGGTTTCGCGCTGTTGGGCCTGTCGTATGGCCAATCGGCCGGCTCCGTGACGTCCAACTTCCTGCCCCGCTTCAGGTACACAGGCGCCGCTCTCACGGCGGACATGGCTTGGCTGGTGGGCGCCGCATTCGCACCTTTGATCGCGCTGGGCTTGTCGGCCAAGTTTGGTTTGGTGGCAGTCAGCGTTTATTTGCTGACCGGCGCGATGTGCACCTTGTTGGCACTGCGCTTGAACCGCAGCCTGCAGGGCGTGCGCGATTGATCTGCCCGGCAAGACGGCGGCCAGTAATCACTGCGCCGCCGTGCTCTTTTGCATCAAGCGCTCGGCCAGGCCCGTCGAGAACCGATGGGCCAAGCCGTAAATGGTCAACTGCGGATTGGCGCCGACGCTGGTAGGCAAAACGGAACCGTCGTGGATCGACAGGTTCGGAATCGACCAATGCTGACCCCGCTGATCCACAACGCCATGCTCAGGCGCCTGCCCCATGGCGCAACCGCCCATGACATGCGCTGAACCCGCGCCCATGTGGTGCGGCACATCGCTGAGACCTTGGATGGCGCGCTTGGCATCTGTAACACTGGCGCAAGGTCGCGCCTGCTCGTGCAGCGGCAGGACTTCGAGTGCACCCGAAGCGAATTGGATCTCGGCCATCGCCTGCCACGCGCGCTTGAACCCGGCCTTGACATGATCTGTCATAGGGTAATGCAACATGGGCGAGCCATCCAGGTTGAGGTGAACGCGCCCCCCTTGCGACTCAGGCTCAAAGCCGTCACGCAGCAAACCGTGCAGCATCTGCGTGGCGCCATAGCCCTGGAAGCGCTGCAGCAAGGATTGCCCCACGCCACCAAAGAGGATGGCGGCCAAGCCCGGATGCAGGGGAATGGCTTCGATCTTGAAGCCGATGCCAGGGTTGCGTGCCGAACGACGAACAAAATCGTCGGTGTAAACGGTTTGTGGCGCCCCCGCCCAAGCCTCTACTTTGGCCTCAAACCGAGCGGCGGAAAATGCAACCGGGTGCAAGAACGTGCGGCGCCCAATCAAGTCGGGTGGATCCGGGGTGTCAGAGCGCATCAGCAAGGCCGGCGAATTGATCCCGCCGGCAGCCAAAACGTAGTGTTGCGCCTCGATCGTGATGGGTGAACCTACCGGATCACCCGACTGCTCGACGGGCTGGGCCATCAAACGTTGCACACGCCCCTTGTCGTACTCGAAGCGCTGCGCACGCAGGTGATGCACCAGTGTCGCGCCACCTTGCAGCGCCGACGGGATCGAGGTGATCAGCATCGACTGCTTTGCATTGGTCGGGCAACCCAGGCCGCAAGAGCCCAGGTTCCAGCAGCCCTTGACGTTGCGTTGGATGCGGTGGGCGTTCAAGCCTGCGGCTTTGAGGCCATCTTCGAGCAAACTGTTGTTGCGGTTGAGCGGGACATCCCAGGGTGTGATGTGCAAGCGCTGCTCAACGTGCGCAAAGCTGTCTTGCAAGGCAGCAGAGGTGATCTCGGTGAGCCGCAATGCGTCTCGCCAATGCGACAGGGTGTCGGGGGGCGTGCGAAAGCTGGTCGTGTAGTTCACGACCGTGGACCCACCCACGCAACGCCCTTGCAGGATCGAGATGCTGCGGTCCATGGACTGGCGAGCACCGCCCTCTTGGTAGAGCGTTGCGTAGGCCTCGGCTTCGTTTTGTCGAAAATCCGTGCTGGTCTTGAGTGGGCCTTCCTCGACGATCAAGACCTTCAAGCCGGCCTGCGTCAAGACCTCGGCCGTGATGCCACCGCCGGCACCCGAGCCAATGACGACGACATCGCATGACAGCTTGGGATTCGCCAGCTTGCGTGCATCCAGCACCTTCCAGCCGCTGGCCATGCCTTGCACAAAGGGATCGGGCAATTTGCTCATGGTGGTTCAGATGTCCAAAGGCCCTGGGTAGGGCGTCAATGCCGCCTGCAGGCTGCGATCAGAAAAAACCTGTAAGCACACCAAGTTCCTGAGCGCCTTGTAGGCCACCAGCGTCGGCAGGTCGGTCGACAGGCGCATGCGGTCTAGCGCCTCGGCCACATCGCCATTCGACAAGTCAGCCCATGGCCGGGTCACGCCCGTGAGCGCGAGCCGGGTGGCAGGGCTCTCCACCGCCGCGAGCAGTCCACCCAACTGCAACTTCACGAGATGCGGCAGCCCCGCGGCACCGGCCTCGATGCTGGCCATGACCCGAGCCAAGACCTCGGTGCGCCCGTCCGCGCCAGCACCCAGCGCTGCCAGATGTGCAGACAGCACCCCACGCGACATGTGCATGAGGATCTCCTTCCCGCGGGCTGTCAGGCCGTGGGCATCGGTGCCACGCACCACCCAGATGTGCGCCAGGGTTCCCACCCCTCCCGCAGCCAACAGGCCAGCAGAGGCGCCGACTGAGCGGCGCAACCAGGTTCGCCTGTCCATGGCTCAGCGCCCCTGCTTGTGGAGACGGTTGAGCTGGAAACGCTTGCTCAGAATGGCGTCTAGCCAGGCCGTGGGCAAACTCCATTTCAGGAACGGCAGCAGCGTGCTTTTCTGGCCCAAACGCAGGACAGCGGGCAAGCGCGGCTGGGCCAAGCGTTCGACCAAATCGCGGGCGAACACATCGGCTGGCGTGGCCTTGTCTTGGCTCTCATTGGCGCGCGACAGCACGCCCTCACGAACCGCCTGATAGGGCGATTCAGGGGCCAGCTTGACCTCATCCGCCGCGCGGTCGCCGAACGATGAACGGATACCGCCTGGCTGCACCGTGACCACGTCAATGCCCAGGGGCCGCAACTCCATGCGCAAGGAGTCAGAGGCTGCATTGAGCGCGGCCTTGCTCGCGCAATAGGCGCCAGCAAACGGCGTCGACATCACACCAGAAACGCTGCTGATGTTGACGATGGTGCCCCGGCCGCGCTGCACCATGTCAGGCAGCACCGCACGACACAAGGCCATGGGCGCAAAGAGGTTGACGTCGAACTGCTTTTGCCACTCGCTCGCCGGCAAGTCCATCAGGGGCCCCATGGCGCCATAACCTGCGTTGTTGACCAAGGTGCTCACCGCCATTCCGCTGGCGCGCAACTCATCCAGCACGCGCTGGATGTCGGCTGCCTGGGTGACATCCAAAGAGAGGGTTTGGATGCCCGCACGTGCCAGGTCTTCCATGGCGTTCAATCGCCTGGCCGTGGCGCACACCACATGGCCCTTTTCGTGGAACGCCAGCGCCAGTGCCTTGCCAATGCCAGACCCACAACCGGTGATCAGGACAACTTCAGTGGGATGTTTGCTCATGGCTGGGTCTCTGTATGTGTGGATGCCTGTTGCAAAGCCTGCATCACGGCAATTTGTTGTTGATCGCGCAAAGACGCGAGTTGCGCGATGTCATGGGCACCGTAGCTTTCGTGCACGCCGTCTGCCACCACGGCCTGCATGCGCTGCGTGAGCAAAACCGGACGCAAACGCATGTGCAGCCACAGCAGTTGCAAGCCACCCGCGAACTGACTCAAAAAGCCTTTGATGCCGCCTGCACCGCCGCCGAGGTGCGCAGACAGGAAGGGCCCCCCCGTGGCCCAACGCAAGCCGAGAGACGCTTGCACAGCCATGTCCAACTCGTGAGCAGACACGACACCTTGCTTGACCAAAGACACGCTCTCGCGGATGACCGCCGCCTGGATGCGGTTGGCCACGAAGCCGGGGATCTCCTTGCGCAACACGACGACTTGCTTGCCCAGCGATGCGTAGAAAGCGCGCGCAAGGCCCACTGACGCAGGACTGGTCTTGCCTCCGGGGACCACTTCGACCAAGGGAATCAGGTGCGGTGGGTTGAAGGGGTGACCAACGAGCATGCGTTGAGGCGTGCGCATCTTGCGCGCCTGCATGCTGGCCGTGATGCCTGAACTAGACGACAACAGCAATGCATCAGGCGGGCAATGCGCCTCGACTTGGGCCCACAAGGCTTGCTTGAAGGCCAGCCGCTCCGGTCCACACTCTTGGACAAGCGCTGCCTGGCTCACAGCCGCAGCCAGGTCAGGCTCGAAAGTCAAGCTGTGGGTGTCGGGATCCATCGGCATGCCCAGCGCGTTCAGGTGGGGCGCCATGCGCCGCAGCTCGTCCCGCACACGGCGCTCGACGTCGGGAGCCACGTCGTGGACGCACACCCGGTGACCATGCGCCAGAAACAGACCCGCCCAGGAAGCGCCGATCAGCCCGCCTCCGATCACCGTCAAGTTCATTGCTTCCAACTGCGCCTCACAGGTCAAATCAAATTAACATGACATGATTGTAATTAAATTTACAGGCCGCTTGGCTGCAAGCAAACGCAAACGCCGCCCAGGTCGACGCCCACTCAATCCAGCGGGATCTGCAGCACCTGGGCCAGCTGACGGGCATTGCCCCATTCAAAGGCGCCCCCCAACGTGCCCACGGCCAGCCGCATCATGGCGTGGCGTGTGCGCAGCCACAGGGCCTCAGAGGCAGGCTCCGGCCCGAAGTGGTACCGATAGCCGAGGTACTCGACGCCGATCACAAATGACTCGACTTGAAGGGGGTCAAAAGGCTGGCGCCCGAGTGCGCGGGCCATCTGGTTGAGCTCCGCCCCAATGGCCTCCAAGACGCGTTGCCGGTGCGCGGCTGCTGGCGACTTCACGTCGTGCATCTCCGCAAAGATGGCGCGCAGCAAGGGGCCGGTCTCTTCGCCCCACCGCCGCCATGCCCACAGGCCCGCTTCGGCTTTTTGCAAAGGGCCTTCGGCCTGCCGGATGGCCGAAACCACCAGATCAATCAAGCGGTCGTTGGCCTCTTTGAGCAGCAGCTCAATGACCTCTTCGGTGTTCTTGAAATACCGGTAAAAGGTGGGGCGGGAAATCTCACCGCCTTGGATGATCAACTCGACCGACACACCGTGGTAGCCGTGCTCCGCGAACACGGTGGCCGTGGCCAGCTTGATGTGGTCACGTATGGCTTGTGTTTGGCTCTCGCTGAGCGGCGGGCGCCCCCTGCCGCGCTTGCGGGTTGAGGTCAGGTCTTGGGAGGTGATAGCGGGCTTGGGCATGGTGGGCGTGCAGCGTGAACCGCCGACGCGGCATTATGGCTGCGCCAGGCCCAGCATTTGCCAGGCTCAAGGGAGGTGTCGCTCAGCGCACAGTCCAGCTCAGGCCAGTCGCGGTCGGATCACGCCTGCGATTGACCAAAACGCTCACCTGACGCGCAAAAAATGGTCATCGACAGCGCAGGCTCGCGTTCATAGGATGGCGCCTCATTCATCACTTGTCGCGCGATCCATGAGCAGCACCGACACCTTACTCACCGAAGATCAACGCACCATCAGGGACGCTGCCCGCACGTTCGCGCGCAAGGCCCTGGCACCCCATGCCGGTCAGTGGGATCAAGACGGCGCTTTGCCCGATCTCGCGGTCAGGCAAATGGGCGAGCTTGGCTTGCTGGGGCTGCAGGTGCCCCCCGAGTGGGACGGCTTCAAAACCGACGACTTGGCGTATGCCCTTTGCATTGAAGAGGTGGCCGTGGGCTGCGCCTCCGCGTCCACGCTGATGAGCGTCCACAACTCGGTCGGGTGCGTACCCATCCTCAAATTTGGCACCGAGGCTCAAAAGCGGGAATGGCTGCCTCGCATGGCAGCCGGCGAGGTCATCGGCGCTTTTTGCCTGACTGAGCCACACGCCGGCTCGCAGGCCGATGCGCTCAAGACACGCGCGGTGCGCGATGGCAACACCTGGGTCTTGAATGGCGCCAAACAGTTCGTGACCAATGGCGCCCGGGCCGGCGTGGCCATCGTGTTCGCGGTGACAGACCCCAGCGCCGGCACGAAGGGCATCTCGGCCTTCTTGGTGCCAACGCACACGCCGGGCTTTGAGGTGGGACGGCCTGAGCACAAGATGGGCATCCGTGCATCAGACACCTGCCCCATCACGCTCGTCGAGTGCCGCATTCCTGCCGAGAACCTGTTGGGGCTGCAGGGCGAGGGACTGAAGATCGCCCTGTCCAACCTGGAGGGTGGCCGCATTGGCATCGCGGCGCAGGCCGTGGGCATTGCCCGCGCCAGCCTGGAGGCCGCTGCGCAATACGCCCAAGACCGCGTTCAATTCGGCCAGCCGATCGCCCAACACCAAGCGATCGGCCACACCCTGGCCGACATGCACACGCGCCTGAACGCCGCACGCCTGCTCGTTCACCACGCGGCACGGCTGCGCTCGGCCGGCGTGCCCTGCATTTCTGAGGCTTCGCAGGCCAAGCTGTTCGCCTCAGAAACGGCTGAATGGATTTGCTCCAAAGCCATCCAGATCCATGGCGGCTATGGCTACTTGCAGGACTACGCGGTGGAGCGCCACTACCGAGACGCCCGCATCACCCAGATCTACGAAGGCACGAGCGAGATCCAAAAACTCGTCATCGCTCGCCAATTGCTGACCGACACACAGGACCGCTCATGAACACGACCGCATCGCTCTACACCGAAGACCGCACCATCCGCCTGCTCATCCAAGGCGAATGGGTGGCCTCACGCGCCAGCGAGCGCCGCCAGATCGTCAACCCAGCAACCCAAGAGGTGCTGGCGTACACACCCTTTGCCACCGCTGAAGAAATCGATGCCGCGGTGGCCGCGGCCAAAGCCGCGTTCGTGACCTGGCGCCAAACCCCGCTCGCGGCGCGCATGCGCGTGATGCTGCGACTGCAGGCCCTGCTGCGCGAGCACCTGTCACGCATCGCGCGCGTGCTGACCGAAGAGCAAGGCAAGACCTTGGCCGATGCCGAAGGCGACATCATCCGCGGGCTCGAGGTGGTCGAGCACGCCTGCTCGATTGGCACCTTGCAACTTGGCGAGTTTGCCGAGAACGTGGCAGGCGGGGTCGACACCTACACCCTGCGGCAACCCATCGGCGTTTGCGCCGGCATCACGCCCTTCAACTTCCCGGCCATGATCCCGCTGTGGATGTTCCCCATGGCGATCGCCTGCGGCAATACCTTTGTGCTCAAGCCCTCCGAGCAGGACCCCATGAGCACGATGGAAATCGTCCGACTGGCCATGGAAGCGGGGGTACCACCCGGCGTCCTGAACGTCGTGCACGGCGGCAAGGAGGTCGTCGATGCCTTGTGCACGCATCCGGACATCGTGGCTTTGTCCTTCGTGGGCTCCACGGCGGTGGGCACGCATGTGTATGACCTGGCCGGCCGCCACGGCAAGCGCGTGCAAAGCATGATGGGCGCCAAGAACCACGCGGTGGTGCTGCCAGACGCCAACAAAGAACACACCCTCAACGCCTTGGCTGGCGCAGCCTTTGGCGCTGCAGGGCAACGCTGCATGGCGGCATCGGTCGCCGTTTTCGTGGGCGAGTCGCGCCAGTGGTTGCCAGCGTTGGTTCAACGGGCACAAGGGCTGAAAGTCAATGCCGGCAGTGAGCCGGGCACAGACATTGGCCCGGTCATCTCTGCCAACGCTAAAAGCCGCGTCGAAGCCTTGATCACCAGCGGCGTGGATGAAGGCGCCCAATTGCTGCTGGACGGCAGACAGATCAAGGTGCCTGGCTATGAGGCCGGCAACTTCGTTGGGCCCACCGTCTTTGGTGGCGTCAAGACAAGCATGCGCATCTACAACGAAGAGATTTTCGGACCCGTGCTGATCTGCCTGGAAGTCGAGACCCTGGCCGATGCCATCGCCTTGGTCAACGCCAACCCCTACGGCAACGGCGTGGCGCTGTTCACCCAAAGCGGTGCCGCCGCAAGGCGCTTTCAGAACGAGATCGACGTGGGGCAAGTCGGCATCAACGTGCCCATTCCGGTGCCCGTCCCGACCTTCAGCTTCACGGGCTCGCGTGGCTCCAAGCTTGGCGATTTGGGACCCTACGGCAAGCAGGTGGTGCAGTTCTATACGCAGACCAAGACCGTGACCGCGCGTTGGTTTGACGACGACACCGTGGCGGCTGGCGTGAACACCACCATCAGCCTCAAGTGAGCCGGAGCACCACCATGGAAATCGCATTCATCGGCCTGGGCAACATGGGAGCGCCCATGGCCATCAACCTCATCAAAGCGGGTCATGCCGTCTCGGTGTTCGACCTCAGCGCGCAAGCGCTTGAACGCTTGATCAGCCACGGCGCTCGCCCCAGCGCGTCGCCGGCCGATGCGGCCAGCCGAGCTGACCTGGTGTTGACCATGCTGCCAGCACCGCCACATGTGGACAAAGTGCTCACCGGCGATCAAGGCGTGCTGGGCAGCATCCGGCGCGGGGTGCCCATCGTGGACTGCAGCACCATCGATCCCGCCTCGGTTCGGCGCTTTGCACAACTGGCGCAGTCGCAAGGCAACGCGCTCGCCGATGCGCCTGTCTCAGGTGGGACAGCCGGCGCGGCCGCGGGCACGCTGACCTTCATGGTCGGTGCATCCGAAGCGTTGTTCGCCAGCATCGAACCCGTTCTTCAGTGCATGGGTCGGCGCGTCGTTCACTGTGGCGACGTAGGCAACGGCCAGGTCGCCAAGATCTGCAACAACCTGCTCCTGGGCATCTCGATGATTGGCGTGTCAGAGGCCATGGCCTTGGGCACCAAAGAGGGCATTGATCCCAAGGTGCTGGCCGACATCATCAACGCCTCATCGGGCCGCTGCTGGAGCTCCGAGCTCTACAACCCCTACCCTGGCATCGTCGAAACTGCGCCAGCTTCCAATGACTACCAAGGCGGCTTTGGTGTGGACCTGATGCTCAAAGACTTGGGCTTGGCCACCGACGCCGCGCGGCAAATCAGACAGCCTTTGCCCATGGGCGCGCTGGCGCAGCAGCTCTACCAGGTCTGGAGCCAGCGGGGCGCTGGCCAGCTGGATTTCTCGTCCATCATTCAGCTCCTGAGGACATCGGACAACGCCTGAGCCTTGTCCCATCAACATTGCACCCAACGCACAGACACCATGATCGAGCTTGACATCCAAGGCGGCACCGCCGTCATCACCCTGAACCGCCCCCCTGCCAATGCCTTCAGCTTGGACGGCCTGCGCCAACTGCGTCAAAGCATCTTGGCGCTCAATGCCAATCGAGCCGTCCGCGCTTTGGTCATCACGGGCAGCGGTGCCAAATTCTTCAGCGCAGGCGCTGACCTGAACACCTTTGCCGATGGCGACCGTGCCAAGGCGCTGGACATGATCCAGGCCTTCGGGGCCGCGTTTGAGGCGCTGGCCAATTCGCGCCTGGTCACGGTCGCGGCCATCAACGGCTACGCCATGGGTGGCGGACTGGAATGTGCCCTGGCCACCGACTTGCGCGTGGCTGAGCAGCATGCCCAGATGGCCTTGCCCGAAGCCACCGTTGGCCTGCTGCCCGGTGGCACCGGCACACAGACCCTGCCTTGGCTGGTGGGCGAAGGCTGGGCCAAGCGCATGATCTTGCTGGGCGAGCGCGTGGACGCCGCCACAGCCCTGCGCATTGGCTTGGTCGAAGAAGTGGTTGACACCGGCGAGGCGCTGGAGCGTGCATTGGCCTTGGCCGAGCGCGTCGCAGGCCAAAGCCCGGACAGCGTGATGGCCTGCAAGGACCTGATCCACGCCGCACGTCAAGGCGTGCCACGCGCGGCGGCCTTGTCCCAAGAGCGCGAGCGCTTCATGGACCTGTTCAATCACCCCAACCAGCTGGAGGGGGTCAACGCCTTCCTGCAAAAGCGCAAGGCCACATGGCAATGAGCGACGACCAAGGCGCCGTTCACTGCGAACTCATCAACCAGGTGGCGCTGGTCACGTTGGACAGGCCGCGCGCCCTCAATGCACTGTCGCATGCGATGGTGCTGCGCTTGCACGCCCTGCTGGACGAAGTTGAAGCCAACCAGAACGTCAGAGCCATCGTCATGCGCGGCGCCGGCCCCAAGGCCTTCTGCGCTGGCGGCGATGTCATCGCGCTGGCAAGCAGCGTGCGCGATGCGACCGATTTGCACCACACCTTCTTCGTCGACGAGTACAAGCTCGACCTGCGCATCCACACCTTCAGCAAGCCTGTGGTGGCCTTCATGCACGGCATCGTGATGGGTGGTGGCATGGGCTTGGCACAAGGTGCTGCCTTGCGCTTGGTCACCGAACAGCTGCGCATCGCGATGCCAGAAACGCGGATCGGGCTGATCCCTGATGTGGGCGCGTCGCATTTCTTCTCGAAGATGCCCGCCCCTTTGGCTGCCTACTTGGCACTGACGGGTGCCAGCATCAACGCCGCAGACGCCATTTTCTGCAACTTGGCAGATGCCCGCAGCCGCGTCAACGACCCCGAGGCGCTGCCCGCGCTGCTGAGCAACATCGCATGGCCAGCACAGAGCGGTGAGCACACCCTAGGTGTGTTGCGCAAGGCATTGGCCACAGACGCCGGTGCAACGCACATCGAAGGCTCGCGGTTGGCCGAGCTCAGCCCATGGATCTATCGGCACTTTGACTTGGCTCTGCCCATCCAGGCGATCGTGGCTTCGCTCTCAAGCGACCCGAGCGAATGGGCAAGTACCACTGCGCAGACCCTGCGCGGCCACTCGCCACTCATGCTGGCGCTGACGCTGGTGGCCTTGCGCAAAGGCAGGCGCCTCGGTTTGGCCGAGTGCTTCGCCATGGAATACGCTCTGGTGCAGCACGCCATGTCCAGCGGGGAGTTTGCAGAGGGCGTGCGGGCCCATTTGGTGGACAAGGACCACGCGCCTACCTGGACGATCCCGAGCATCGAGGCCTTGACCGAAGAGGCGATCGAGCACGCGCTGTCTCAAGCGCAAGACCTGCCTCTGGCGCAACTGCTTCACTGAATGGTCAAAGGCCCAGGCAGCGCGCCCCTGCGGTAGTCGGAGGGACGCATGCCCGTCCACTTCACGAAGGCGCGGTGAAAGGCCGAGGCCTCGGTAAACCCAAGCGACTGAGCCAGGCTTTCGATCGAATCAGTGCCTTCGCGCAAAGACGTGATCGCCATGTCACGACGCAAGTCGTTCTTGATGGCTTGAAAGCTCGTGCCCTCGGCATCAAGCCGACGCCGGAAGGTGGACGAGGCAGCGCCCAAGCCCGTGGCCATGCCGTCCAGACCCGGCCAATCAACGGGGGCAATGGCACGCAACTTGGCACGAACCTGCGCGGCCAGGCTGTCGGTGTTGCGGTACTTGACGAGAAAGACGTCCGGCGCGCGACGCAGGAACTGCTTCAAGGTTTCTCGGTTTTGAGCCACGGGCTGAGACAGCATCGAAGCAGGCATCACGAGGCCCCCCTCTGACGAGCCAAAGCGGATGTGCTCGCAAAACATCACGCGGTACTCGGCCTCGAAGCCAGGCGCCACGCCAGCCAGTTGGCACTCGAGGATGGGGATGCGCCGGGCAATCAACCAGCATGCCAGGCCATAAGCCACCATGAAGTAAGTGGCATGCGCGAACGGGCTGCTCCGCGCGCGCTCGTCTCGCAAGCGCAGGGTGGCCGTCTCGCCATCCAGCGCCAGCGTGACGCGCATGCCATCCAAGACCAGCGAGGTGTAGCGGCACACATACCGAAGTGCCTCACGCAGGTCCGCGCAAGCCAACAGCGCTTGGCACAGCAACGCATAGGCACCCGGCCGAGCTGGGTGCCGATCCAGCGCGAAGAACTCGTCTTGAAGATCTCGTGCCAGCGTGCGCCACAGCACGCCAAACTGCTCGGGCGAGACGCGGGCCAAGGGCTCATCCAAGAACCTGACAGGGATGGCCGCACGCCGAAGCACTGCCTCGTTGGACACCCCCCTGCCCGCCACGGCCTGCAAGGCCTCGCGGACAAAGTGGATGGAGATGGTCCGTGGCTCGACCGACTTGCGTGCCATGGGGTGAATGTCAGCGAGGTGCCATGCGCAGCGCGCCATCGAGTCGGATGGTCTCGCCATTGAGGTACTCATTGACCACAATGGATTGCACCAGCGATGCGTACTCTGCAGGGCGCCCCAGCCTTGCCGGATGCGGCACGGTGGCGCTCAGCGAATCCTGCACCTCTTGCGGCAAGCCCATCAGCATCGGCGTTTCAAAAATGCCCGGTGCAATGGTCAGCACACGGATGCGGTCTCGAGACAGGTCTCGCGCAGCGGGCAAGGTCATGGCCACCACGCCCCCCTTGGATGCCGCGTAAGCGGTCTGACCGACTTGGCCATCGAAGGCCGCGACCGACGCCGTGTTGATCACCACACCTTGCGATGCGCTGGCGTCACCGGCATCACCAGGCGACTGGCTGGCGATCATGGCGGGCACGGCCAGGCGCATCATGTTGAAGGTGCCGATCAAGTTCACCTGAATGACCTTGGAGAACGATTCGAGCCGGTGTGGCCCATTCTTGCCATTGAGCTTCTCAGCGGGGCCAATGCCTGCGGCATTGACCAGCACATCCAGGCGGCCAAAACGCGCGATGGCGGTCTGAACCGCAGCCTGGCCGCTCTCTTCGCTCGACACATCGGTGCGCACCCATGTCATGTGCTCGTGCGGCGGCAGCGCATCGGGGCGTGGCTCAGCCAGATCGGCCACCACCACGCGGGCACCTGCGGCCAAGGCCATGCGCACCGTGGCTGCACCCAGGCCAGAACTGCCGCCCGTGATCAGAAAAACGCTGCGAGAAATGTCCATGTTTTGCTCCTCGGTTGGGATTTGTTCAAACCATCTCAATGGCCACGGCGGTGGCTTCACCACCGCCAATGCACAAGGTGGCCACGCCGCGCTGCAAGCCACGGTGGCGCAAGGCCCCCAGCAAGGTGACGATCAGCCGTGCGCCCGTCGCTCCAATGGGGTGGCCCAGCGCACAAGCGCCACCGTGCACATTGACCTGGTCATGCGGCAGCGACAGCTCCTGCATGGCGGCCATGGCCACCACGGCAAAAGCCTCGTTGATTTCCCACAGGTCCACATCGGTTGTTTGCCACCCCACCTGCTTGAGCAGCTTTCGCACAGCACCTGCCGGGGCGGTGGTGAACAGGCGCGGCTCTTGCGCAAAGCCGGCGTGGCCCAGCACGCGGGCCAAAGGCGTCAGCCCCATTGAAGAGGCCATCGACGCACGCATCAGCAAAAGCGCAGCGGCCCCGTCTGAGATCGAACTGGCGTTGGCCGCCGTGACCGTGCCATCGGGCTTGAACGCAGGCTTGAGCGTGGGGATCTTGTCGAGCTGTGCCTTCAGGGGCTGCTCGTCTTGGGTGACCACGGTTTCGCGCCCGCGCACCACCTCGCGCACCGGCGTGATCTCCCAAGCAAAGGCGCCTTGCTGGATGGCCGCTTGCGCGCGCGTGGTCGAGGCCACGGCATATTGGTCTTGGGCTTCGCGGCTGAAACCAAATTGCGACGCACAGTCTTCAGCGAAATGTCCCATCAGTTGGCCTCGCGTCTCGGGTGCATAGGCATCTTCCAATCCATCGAGGAACATGTGGTCCAAGACCTGACCGTGGCCCAGACGCTGCCCTGCTCGCGCCTTGGGCAAGAGGTAAGGTGCGTTGCTCATCGACTCCATGCCGCCGGCTAGCACGACCTTGGCACTGCCCGCCACGATGGCATCGTGCGCCACCATGAGCGCCTTCATGCCCGAGCCACACACCTTGCTCACCGTGGTGCAGGGCGTGCCGATGGGCAAGCCTGCGCTCAGTGCTGCCTGCCGGGCTGGCGCCTGCCCCAGCCCGGCAGGCAGCACGCAGCCCATGTAGACCTCGTCCACCAACTGGGGGTCGACATGGGCGCGGTCGATGGCAGCCCGAAGCGCCAGGGCACCCAGCGCGGGTGCCGTGAACTTGGACAAACCGCCCTGAAAGCCCCCCAGCGGGGTGCGAGCGGCAGACACAATCACAACCGGATCTTGAAGATGCATGCGTGGCTCCTTGGTTTGATCAATTCAAACGTTGAACGATGGTAGCCGTGGCCATACCGTGCCCAATGCACATGACTTGAAGACCGAACGTGCCGTCCCTCGCCTCCAAACCCGCCAGCATTTTGGCCAGCAAACCCGCGCCAGTGCCACCCAATGGATGGCCATGGGCGATGGCGCCGCCCCAGGGGTTGAGTTTGTCCATGTGAGGCTCAAACTCGCGGGCCCAAGCCAGCGCGACCGTGGCGAAAGCCTCGTTGAGCTCGACCCAGTCGATGTCGGCCAGCGTGAGCCTGGCCTTTTCCAACGCCAGGCGGGTGGCGGGCATCACCCCGGTCAACTGCATCACGGGGTCAGAGCCCACGACGACGCGCGACAAAATGCGCGCTTTGGGCTTCAAGCCCAAGCGCTGTGCGGCTGCGCGGCTGCCCAGCACCACCGCAGCGCTGCCATCGGACATCTGGCTGGCGTTTGCCGCCGTCACCACGCCACGGCTCGCGTCGCGAAACACGGGGGACATGCCAGCCATTTTTTCGTGGTCGATGGCGGCGCGCACGCCCTCATCGTGGTCCAACACAATGGCTGCGCCTGCCTTGTCC
>JAVLFO010000636.1:0-6317 GCA_046052805.1 Aquabacterium sp.
GTGACGCTGCAACCGCTGGACCGCTACGCGCTGGACGCATCCATCTTGTTCAGCGACATCCTGACGGTGCCTGACGCCATGGGCTTGGGCCTGAGCTTTGCGGCTGGTGAAGGCCCTAAGTTCGCCTCGCCCGTGCGCGACGAAGCGGCCGTGGCCAAGCTGGCCGTGCCCGACATGGCCAAGCTGCAGTACGTGTTCGACGCCGTTGGCACCATCCGCAAGGCCTTGTCTGACGCCAATGGCGTGGGCCGCGTGCCATTGATCGGCTTTTCTGGCAGCCCGTGGACACTGGCGTGCTACATGGTCGAAGGCGGCGGCTCAGACGACTACCGCCTGGTCAAGTCGATGATGTATTCGCGCCCTGACCTGATGCACCGGATCTTGGCCGTGAACGCCGATTCGGTGGCGCTGTACCTGAACACGCAGATCGAAGCCGGCGCACAGGCCGTGATGGTGTTTGACTCGTGGGGCGGCGTGCTGGCCGATGGCGCGTTCCAAGCGTTCAGCCTGGCCTACACCCAACGCGTGCTGCGCCAGCTCAAGCGCGAGCACAACGGTTACCGCATCCCCCACATCGTGTTCACCAAGGGCGGCGGCCTGTGGCTGAGCCAGATCGCTGACAGCGGTGCTGACGTGGTCGGGCTGGACTGGACCGTGAACCTGGGCAAGGCCCGTGCGCAGGTGGGTGATCGTGTCGCCCTGCAAGGCAACCTCGACCCCAATGTGTTGTTCGCGCCCCCCGAAGCCATCCGCGCCGAAGTCATCAAGACGCTGGACAGTTTTGGCGTGCCCAGCGAGGGCTCGGGTCACGTGTTCAACCTGGGGCATGGCATCAGCCAGTTCACGCCGCCCGAGCACGTCAGCGTGCTGGTCGATACCGTGCACGAGCACAGCCGCAAGCTGCGCGCTTGAAGCACCTCTCAGACGCTCAGTGAGCGTCGCGCGTGGCCAGCAAAGCGGCGGTCAAGATCAAGGCGCCGCCAGCCACCACCGGCCAGGTCAGCACGGCCCCGCCCCAGGCCACCGACGAGGCCGTGGCGAACACGATCTCGGTCAGCATGATCACGGACGTGATGTGCACGGGCACGCGCACCGCGCTGTACTGCAGCGCCATGTTCGAGGCAAAAAAGGCCAGGCCCAGGCCCAGCGCCATCCAGGTCCAGCTGGCATTGGGTTGCGGCCACGCAGGCACCATGCCCTGTGACCACAAGCCCAGCCCCAGCAGACCCGGCAAGATGACGCCGCCCATGAACATGGCCAGCGCGCGGGCGCCAAACGGCAGCGCCATTTGCTTGCGCAACACCACGTTGTTGAGGGCAAAGCCCATGCCGCCGACCAGCGCCAGCCAATCGGCCAGGCCGTCAAAGCGCGGCCAGCCGCCATCGGCCGGCTTGAGCACCAGCACCGCCCCGGCCAATGCCAAGGCGACACGGAGCGCGCCCGCACGGTTGATGCGCTCGCCGAGCAACCACCAAGCCAAGAGCACGGCCCACAAGGGCATGAGGTAAAACAAGAGCACGACGCGCACCACGTCGCCGACGCTCACGGCCCAGTTGAAGGCCGCGTTGGTGCCGCCAGCGGCCAGCGCCAGCACCCACAAAGCCGGCGTGCGGCGCACCAGGGCCCACGCCTGAGGCTGCCACGCGCCAATCAACAAAGCCCCCAGGCCGAAAAACAGCATGGTGGCCCACAGAGGGTGCAGCCCGTGGTGTTGCAGCTCGCGCATGGGCCACCACGACAGGCCCCACACCAGCGCATTGAAAATCAGTCCGAGGTAGGGCATGTCTGATCAAAGCCTTTGTTGGACGCGAAGGCGTCCAGGGCGCCGATTGTGCCTGTGCGCCTCAGCGCCGCTGAACCAGCATGGGCTTGATCTGCAAGGTGTCACGCAGCTGACGTGCCGCAAGCGAGGCCTCGTCTTTGGTGGCAAAGGGCCCTACCTGCAACTTGAACAGCGGCTTTTCGTGGAAGACCGCGACCAGGGGCTGCAGCGTGCTCAGCTCGGTGGCGACACGCCGCTGCAGCTGCTCGACACCGTCGCGTTTGGACAGCGCCGCCAACTGCACCCAAAAGCCCTGCGCGGCCGTGGTGTAGGCGCGGGCCGGCGCGACGGTAGGGCTTTCAGCGGGCGGCACCGTGGCATCGAGCGCCTCGGCGAGCCGCGCGGTCGGCTGTACTGCGGGCGCAACGACCGGGGCAGCGGCCTGGGCCGCATCCACCCCTGCTGGGTCCATCAAGGTGCCTTTTCGCCAAGCTCCCGTGCGGATCTCGTCAAAGGTCAGGCGCTCAATCTCGACGGTGGCGCTGCCGGCCGAGGCCACGCCCAGCTTCACGGCGGCCGCGTAACTCAAGTCCATCACCCGGTTGGAATGGAAGGGCCCGCGGTCGTTGATCCGCACGATGATCTCTTGGCCATTGCTGACGTTGCGAACGCGCGCATAGCTGGGAATGGGCAAGGTGCGGTGTGCGGCGGTCAGGCCATACATGCTGAACAGCTCGCCACTGGCTGTGCGGCGACCATCGAATTTTGTGCCATACCAAGACGCCACGCCCCGCTCTTTCCACGGCACGTCTTTGGCGATGGGCTCGTAGGCTTGCCCCAAGACCACATAGGGCTTGTTGGGCCCGCCAGGTTTGATGGGCTCGATTTGGGGGACCGCATCGGGCAAGGACGCCAGATGGGGCGGCGCATCCAGCGGAGCCCCGTCGCGATCGGGGTTGCGCTGAACCGTGCGCGCAGGTGGCGCGCTGGCGCGAGGTTCTGAGGGCTTGGGGGCACTGGCACAACCGGCCACCAACAAGAGGCCCATGCACGTCAGTGACCACGCAAGCCGCGAAAACAAGGGCATGGACATGCCGCGCACCATACCCCAAGACACCCTCGGCCAAAAGATGGTTCGCCCTGCTGACCCATTGAACGCGGGATCGGACAACATGCCGGCACAATGGCATTTGAATTGCTGTCATCAGACTCACCTTCGAGCACGCAGACCATGTCCACACCTTCGGCACACGACTTCGAACACGCTTTTGAGCGCGGCATGCGCAACCGCCGGGCAGCCCTAGGCGACGCCTGGGTCGACAAATCCGTTGCCAAAGCCAATGCCTTCAACGCCGAGTTCCAGCACTTCATCACCGACTACGCCTGGCATGGCGTGTGGGGCCGTCCCGGCCTCGACTGGAAAACGCGCCGCATCTTGGTGCTGGCCGTCACCTCGGCCCTGGGTCGCTGGGACGAGTTCGAGATCCACCTGCGTGGCTCACTCACACCGGGCAACGCCCACACCCTGAGCGTGGACGAGGTGCGTGAAGCCCTCTTCCAGATCGCCATCTACGCGGGCGTGCCTGCAGCCAACACTGGCTTCTCAAGGGCACTGGGCGTGATGCGCGAGCTGGGCCTGGAGCCACCCGCACAGTCGGCCGACGTGGCCTGGCACCCCGGTGTGGGGCGCTCGGTGTTCACCACCACGCGCCCTAAATTGCACGCCACGGTGCGTGAAGCGCGCTGCGGCCAGCCTGCGCACACCATCGTGCTCAGCCACGCGCTGGGTCAAGACGGCTCGATGTGGGACGCCGTGGCCAATGACATCGCCAGCACCTGCCGCGTCATTTGCCCCGACACCCGTGGACACGGCCGCTCACACACCCCGGCCGAGCCCTTGACCATGGCCGATCTGGCCGCCGATGCGGCGCGCCTCATCGACGAGTTGGCCGACGGCGAGAGCGTGATCTGGGTGGGCCTGTCGATGGGCGGCTTGATCGGACAAGAGCTGGCCATCCGACACCCCGACAAGGTCAAGGCGCTCGTGCTGGCCAACACCACGAGCGGCTACCCCGCAGCGGGTCGCGAAGCCATCGGGCAACGCATCGCCACGGTCGAGTCCCACGGGATGGGCGCGATCAGCACCAGCACCATGACGCGCTTTTTCAGCGAGGCCTTCCGCCAGCAACAAGGCGCCACGGTGGCGCGCCACCAGCGCCTGTTCGAATCCACCGACCCCGAGGGCTACGCCGCCTGCGCCGCAGCGCTGTGCGAGGCCAGCACCTCAGCGCGCTTGAACCAGATCCGCGTGCCCACCCTGGTGGTCGCAGGCAACTTGGACGAAGGCACACCCATGGATGTTGCTCAAGCCTTGGCACGAGGCATTGCCAACTCGCAGTTCGTCACGCTGCAAGGCTGTGCGCACCTCAGCGCTGTTGAACAGCCTGCGGCTTTCTCAGAGGTGCTGGGCGAATTTGTGGCCGGCATCTGAGCCACCTGTCTCGGCGCCCTCAGCGCCCCGAGTGCCCATGAAAAAAAGCCCCGCACTGCGGGGCTTTTTGCTTTGCGAGCGACGCGAGGTCGATCAGGCAGCGCGACGGCGTGCCACGCCGATCAGGCCCACCAAACCCAAGCCCATCATCAGCATGGATGCGGGCTCTGGCACCGCGGGGGTTGTTTGCAAAGTGCCCAAGAAATGGACGCTCGACGTGAACAAGCCGGCGTAAGGGCTGCCCACACCGCTCAGGTTGATCATGGGGGTCGAGCCTGCCTTGGCGAAAGCCGATGCCGTGACGCCAGTGCCCAAGATGGTCAGGGTGTCGGTCTTGCCTTCGGTGAACGAACCCGCAGCGAACGAGATGTTCCAAGGGTAGGTGTAGCCGATTTCACGCGAGTTCAGCGAGTTCAGCACCGAGTAGCCAGCACCAGAAGCCAAAGCCACTGGGCCCGTGCTCTTGAGCGTGCCGTTGGGTCCGCTGATCCACAAGGCGTCGATCGTGGTGCCCGCGGACGTCTTGGCCGGGAAGGCATTGACGGGCTGGGTCAGGGTGAGTTGCACGCCGCCGCTGATGTCGGCCACGGTCAGGCTGGCCACCGAGTAGCTCAGCTTCTTGGTGTCAAACGGGTCCAACACGGTCGACGTGTCGAAGAAGGTGTTGAAGTTATAGGTGTAGGACGACGCAAAGGCGGCCGACGAGGCCAAGCTGAGCGCCGCGATACCGGCAGCGATGGCTACCTTGCGGACGGAATGGTTCATGGATGCTCCTGTGTTGCAAGTGCGTTGAGGGCGGTCGCAGACAACGCATTTCGTGACTTGTTACCCAACGTCAAACGATCGTATGGATTTAACGAGAGGCATCAAAGAGGGTATGACCGGCCACGCGTTCATGGGGGATTTCGAAGAAATCCCACTGGCGTCTCGGCATCTGTTGAGGCATTCGCGCGCGCGAAAACCTGATTTTTTGACGCATGGTGACAAAAATGGCTTGCACTATGCTCACGGACTGCCTGGCCCACGGCCCACGTGGTTCCGCTCTGTTTCCTTTTGATGCACTTTTGCCCAAAGCCCGCTTCCCGATGTCGTCACATGCCCCATCAGCCCCCGCCATGAACCCTGCCCAGATGGAGGCTGTGCAGCACCTGCACAGCCCTTGCCTGGTGCTGGCCGGGGCGGGCTCGGGCAAAACGCGCGTGATCACCCACAAAATCGCCCGCCTCTTGCAGCCGGGCGAAGGCGCAGACTTGGCGCCCTCGCAGATCGGCGCCATCACCTTCACCAACAAAGCGGCCGCTGAAATGCGCGAGCGGGTCAAGGCCTTGATTGGCCCGAAGGCGGCCAGCAAGCTGCTGGTGTGCACCTTCCATTCGCTGGGTGTGAAGCTGCTGCGCGAAGACGGCGCCGCGTTGGGCCTCAAGCCCGAGTTCTCGATCATGGACAGCGACGACGTGACCAGCATCCTGCGCGATGCCGGCGCCACCACCGACGCCAAACTGGCACGCAGTTGGCAGTGGACGATCAGCCTGTGGAAGAACCAAGGCTTCAACAGCAGCCAGGCCATCAGCCACTGCAAGACCGACGACGACGTGATCGCCGCCCGGGTGATGAAGCTCTACGAAGAGCGCCTGCAGGCCTACCAGGCCGTGGACTTCGACGACCTCATCGGCCTGCCGCTCAAGCTGCTGTCGGAGCACGAGCACGTGGCCCACAAGTGGCAGCGCCAGCTCAAGCACGTCCTGGTCGACGAATACCAAGACACCAACGCCACGCAATACGAGCTGCTCAAGCTGCTGGTGGGCCCCGAGGGCATCTTCACGGCCGTGGGCGACGACGACCAGTCCATCTACGGCTGGCGCGGGGCCACGCTGGACAACCTCAAGCGCCTGCCGCAGGACTACCCCACGCTCAAGGTCATCCCGCTGGAGCAAAACTACCCTTCGACCAGCGCCATCTTGCGCGCGGCCAACAACGTGATCGGCCTGAACCCCAAGCTGTTTGCCAAGACGCTGTGGTCTGACCTGGGCGAGGGCGACCCCGTCAAGCTGATGGAATGCGACA
>JAVLFO010000637.1:0-1985 GCA_046052805.1 Aquabacterium sp.
GCAGCCGAGAGATGTCCAGCCCGGCCTGTGCTGCATAGCCGCGCTCGTCCAGAAAGTCGCGCTGCATGTCGATCACCAGCAAGGCGGTGGACGCGGCCTTCAACATGCCCATAACGCCCGGGTCACTGGAAGGCATCGGTCACAGCCGCCGCCATGCGCTGGCCCAGCTCCATGGCCATGACCTTGCCCTTCTCGGCGGTGGAGCCTTTGGCCGAGGACAGCACGCCCGACAAGGGCACCCAATGCTTCTTGGTGGGGTACACGTCGTACGGCGGGAAGTCGGCTGGCGGCTCATCGGGGATGAGGTCGGTGCGCACCAGAGAGGGGTGGTAGTGCAGCATCATCGACGTCTCGATCACGGCGGCATGCTCCAGTGCAAAGCCCGGAAAGCCATCGGGGAAGACGCTCTTCAAGGTGCTCTCGGTCAAGAAGTCCCAGTACTCCAAACGCATCACCTGCAGCTTGGCCTCAGGCCCAAGGTCGCGCAGGCCCAGGTCAATGCCTTCGATCAAAAACCACTGGTTCTCATAGTGGCCATTGACGATGACCAGCTTGGTGACGCCGTGGCGCGCGAACTCACGCACGGCATCGCGCACCGAGCCAATCAGCGTGGCCGCGTCCACGCTGGTGGTGCCGCAAAAGTGCTGCCCGCCACCGCACTTGGGCTGCGACTTGTAGCCATACGACAAGGTCGGTGCCACCAAACCGCCCACCAGCGTGGCCGTTTCGGCGGCAACAGCGGCCGACAGCAAGCCGTCGGTGCCCAAGGGCAGGTGTGGGCCATGCTGCTCCAGTGCCCCCACCGGCAAAAAAATGGGCGGCTGGTCTTGGCGGACGCGGGCTTCGTAGTCCACCCAAGACAGTTGGTTCATCCAGATCGTGCTCATTGCGGCTCCTTGATCAGCAAATCGGGCGAAGGTGGCGAGGCATCGCTGGTCGGGTTGTCGGTCGCCTCCAGCACCGCGGCGCAAGCGATGACAGCAGCGCCCATGCACTCCAGCAGCGTCATGGTTTCAAAGCCCGACAGCGTGGCCGACACCAGCGCCACAGCCAACTCGGCAATGGCAATCACGCCCGAGCGCCCGGCCTCCAGACGCGACACGCTCCATTGCCAAGTGAAGGTCACCAGCCCCATCCACAGCAAAGAAAACGCGACGAAGCGCAAGGCCGTGTTCCGATCGAAGCCGCTGAGGTCCAGCGCCGGCGCGACGCCGCCCTGCCCTGCGGCCATCCAAGCCACCCAGACCAACATGACCGCCGAGGTCACGCCACAGCCCAGCAGCACGCCCACCGTTTTGCTGGCCGCCGGCACCCACTGGGCCTTGCGCGCCAAGATGTTGTTGCCCGAAAAGCAAAGGCCCGCCGTGATGGCCAACAGGTCAGACACACTGAGGGGCGACTCAAACGCCGACACGCCGCCCACCACCAAAAATGCGCCACACAGCGACAGGGCCAAGGCCATGCCGCGCCGCCTTGACACCCGCTCACCCAAAAACAGCCATCCGCCCAACACCGACCAGGCCGGCGCCAAGTAGAACAACAGCATCACCCGCACCACATCGCCCAGCACCAGGGCCGTCACGAAGGCCGTGTTGGCCCATCCGCCCACGATGGCGATCAGCAGCAACCAGCGTGCTTGCGCACGCCATTGACGATGATGCTTGAGCAACCAAGGCAGCCCAGCCAAACCAGCCAAGCCGTAAGCCAGCATGGCCAAGGCAGGCCCCGACAAGCCATGCGCTGCAAAGTGCTTGAGCGGCCACCACGTCAGCCCCCACAGCGAAGCCGAAAACAGCAAAGCCCACACAGGGGTCATGGGCGTCATGGCATCACCGACCCACCATTGGGGCCGAGCACCTGCCCACAATAAAACCGCGAAAGGTCACTGGCCAAAAAAAGCGCGGTGGCCGCGATTTCATCGGGGTGGGCGAACCGCCGTTGGGGGATGTCCAGCTCCAACGCGAGGGTTTCGGCGCTCATCGAAT
>JAVLFO010000638.1:0-4121 GCA_046052805.1 Aquabacterium sp.
AACAAAGGCGTGGGCAGCGCGTTGTATTCAGGGCTGGCCAGCAACAGGCCATCGTGCGTGGCAAAAGCATTGCGCAAGGCCACAGCGCCTGCGGGGATGCCCTGGGTCGACATCAAATCGGCATCAAACACAGGCAAGCCCAGCTCGCGCAAGTCCAGCACGGTCACCTCGGCGCCCAGGTTGCGCGCCTTGTGGGCAGCAACGGCCAAGAGTTGCTGGTTGAAGGATCCTTGTCGAGCACTGCCGCTGAGCGCTAACATTTTCACAATGCGAACCTCCGAGGGGTGGGTCATGGGTGTCTCTCCGAGAGCTGAGCACCGATCATGCGCCATCTGAGACCTGGTCACAGCGCCAGCTCACAGGGCTTGGATCACCCGATTGGGTGGTACGGCGATCTAGGGATGGCGCCACGATTGTGTTCAAATGTAAAATCACCACCGTGCCTCTCAAGGGGCTTGAGCACCAGCCAGGCCCGACGTCACCCGTTGAGCCTCTAGGACAGGAATGCAATTCGACGTCGCGTTAGAGCCGCTACCCAACACAGCCACGCTGGCGTCCCGCTGGCGTGACTTGGAGGCTCGCGCCAACTTGACGTTTTACACGTCATGGTCTTGGATTGGCAATTGGCTTGCCGTGCTGCCTTCGTCCACAAAACCGCACCTTTTGGTGGCTCGAACGGCCGGCGTGATCGTGGGCATGGCTGTGGTCGTGCAAGGTCATACGCGCTTGTTCAAATGGCTGCCCGTGCGCAGCTGGCACGTCCACGCCACGGGCAAGCAAGCGCTGGATCAACTCACCATCGAGTACAACGGTTTTGTGACGACGCGCGAGCATTCGCTGGCCATCAAACGCGCCATGCTGCACCATTTGCTGCACAAAACGCCCGTTCGCAAGGTGAACGTGACTTTGGCAGACGATGACATTCAGTCACTGGCCAAACACGCGCACAACGGCACCTTGGTGCGCTCCACGGAGTCCCCGTCGTACGTGGTCGACTTGGGCCGCGTCAGGGCGAAGACCGAGGGCTACCTGCAATTGCTGAGCGCCAACACGCGTGGCCAGATCCGCCGCAGCCAGACCGAATACACCCGGTTTGGGGCCCTCACCGTCAAGTCGGCCGAAACACTCGAAGAAGCCCGAACCTACATTGCTGCACTGAGAGATTTGCATCAGCGCAGGTGGTCAGGCAAAGCAGGCGCGTCCGCCTTTGTTCAGTCTCCGATCTCGCGTCGCTTTCACGACGACCTGATTGCCAACGCTTTTGATCGCGGTGAAATCCAGCTTCTGCGCGTGCGCGCAGGCGAGCACGACGTGGGCTACCTGTACAACTTCGTGTGCCGAGGGCGTGTGGTGTTTTACCAGTCAGGCTTCAACTATGGCTTGCTGGACAAGCACGACCGACCCGGCTTGGTTTGCCACAAACTGGCCATCGAACACAACGCCTGCGCGGGTCATGCCGTGTACGACTTTGCGGCGGGCGACTACCGTTACAAGGCGTCTTTGTCGACCCACTGCGAGCCACAGGCTTCGCACGTGTTCCAGCAAGATGGCCTGCTGCCCCGCTTGGACATGTGCCTGCGCCAGCTCAGGAGTGGCCTGAGCCAACGCAGCGCACAACTGCGACGTTGGCGCGCCAGGCTGTACGAGCTGGGCCTGTCGGCCGCCATCGCCCTCAGCGACCTCGGCTTGGATGCCGAGCCCGCCGAGCTGTTGCTGGGCTTGCCCGTCGCCTGATCAGACCGAGAACTTGGCGGCCACCGCTGCCACGCGCGCGCCGAACAAACGCGCGGTTTCCAGGTCACCTGGCAGCATCTCGTCGGCGCTGGCGTCCGACGGCGTTTGCGCCATGGCGCCACTGAACGAAGCCACGTAGTTCACGTCGTTGCGGCCAGCGGCCTTGCTGTTGCTGGGCATCAGGCCCGTGCCCACCCAAATCATGCTGTGCTGTTGCGACAGGGTGAACAGGTAGTGCAGGGTCGAGAGCTTGTCGCCGTTCATCGAAGCCGAGTTGGTGAAGCCGGCTGCGATCTTGTCCTTCCATTGCTGGCTGTACCAAGGCTTGGACGACGCGTCGATGAACTTCTTGTACTGCCAAGGCACGCTGCCCATGTAGGTGGGGGCGCCGAAAATGATGGCGTCGGCCGCGGCCAGTGTGTCCCAGCCGCCCTCGGGCAGGTTGCCCTCGCCGTCGACAGCCAGCAAGGTGCCAGACGCGCCCTGGGCCACGGCTTCGGCCATGCGCTTGGTGTGGCCGTAGCCGCTGAAGTAAACGATGACGATGTTCTTGCTCATGATGGAAAACCTTTCAAGGTGAAGGACAGGAAAGAAGCGCCAGGGCTGGCGCGGATCAAAAAAGTCAGGCCAAGCCCAGGCCATGGGGCGATAAAACCGCTAACCTCGGGCCATGTTCAGTTATCGACACGGCTTCCACGCGGGCAACCACGCCGATGTGCTCAAGCACATGGTGCTGGTGCAGTTGCTTGAGCACCTGCTGCAAAAAGACAAACCTTTCTGGGTGGTAGACACCCATGCCGGTGGTGGCATTTACGACCTCACCAGCAACTACGCCACCAAGAGCGGCGAGTCGGAGATGGGGATCCAGACACTGTGGCCCCTGCGCAAGGACAAGTCCATCCCGCTGGCCGTGCGTGAGCTGCTCAAGCAGGTCCAGATCCTCAACGACGGGGACGATCTGCACTGGTACCCCGGCTCGCCTCAGATCGCCGCTCAGATGCTGCGCGAGGGCGACCACCTGCGCCTGTTCGAGCTGCACCCCACCGAAATCCGTCTGCTCGAGCAGCACTTCGCGTCCGTCAAGCGCGGTGTGAGCGTG
The DNA here is from genome assembly GCA_046052805.1 of Aquabacterium sp. GTDB lineage: Bacteria > Pseudomonadota > Gammaproteobacteria > Burkholderiales > Burkholderiaceae_C > Aquabacterium. Next base: position 2,834 of record JAVLFO010000638.1, read on the forward strand.
CAAAAGGCCGACGGCTTTGCCAGCTTGCGTGGCTGCTTGCCGCCGCCCCCTCGCCGCGGCCTGGTCCACATCGACCCGCCTTACGAGGTCAAGGACGACTACCGCCGCGTGGTGCAAACGCTCAAAGAAGCCGTGGAGCGCTTCCCGACGGGCACCTACGCGATTTGGTACCCCGAAGTGGCGCGTCGCGAGTCGCAGCAACTGCCAGCCCAGCTCAAACGCATGGCGGCCGAGATGCCCAAGGTCGACTGGCTGCTGGCCACCATGCGCGTCAAGGGCGCTGAGCGCAACGGCATGGGCCTGTTTGGCAGCGGCATGTTCGTGATCAACCCGCCCTACACGATGTACGACAAGCTGGCCGAGGCCCTGCCCTGGCTGGTGGAAACCATCGGGCAGGACGAGCACGCGGCCTACACGCTGGAAGCGCAGCAAAGCTGAGCCCAGGGCGTGGATGGCAGCGGCCAGCCACATGGCTCAGGCCCCCAGGTCGAACACCAGCACTTCGGCCTGCTGGCCCTGCGCGATCTGCAGGGCTGACTCACCCTCCAGCTTGAGCGCATCGCCCGCCAAAAGCAGCTCACCGTTGACCACCGCCTGGCCCCGCGCCATGTGCACATAGGCCTTGCGGGCGGGGTTCAAAGCCACCTCGGCCGACTCGTCACCGTCGAACAAGCCCACGCGCAGGGTCGCGTCGGCGTGGATGGTCACCGAGCCCTCGCGGCCATCGTTGGATGCCACCAGCTTGAGCTGACCGCGCTTTTCAGCGGCGCTGAAGTGGGTTTGCTCGTAGCTGGGCGTCAAGCCGCGCTCGGTCGGCTCGATCCAGATCTGCAGCAAGTGGGTCGATTCGCGTGGCGCGTCGTTGAACTCGCTGTGCATGATCCCGCGGCCAGCGGTCATGCGCTGTACATCGCCCGGCAAGATGCTGGCGCCGTTGCCCAGGCTGTCCTTGTGGGCCAGCGAGCCTTGCAGCACGTAAGTGACGATCTCCATGTCGCGGTGACCGTGCATGCCAAAGCCGCGGCCGGCGGCGATGACGTCGTCGTTGATCACGCGCAGTGGCCCAAAGCCCATGTGCTGCAGATCGTGGTAATCACCAAACGAAAAGCTGTGGAAGCTTTGCAGCCAGCCATGGTCGGCGTAGCCTCGTTGATCGGATCGGCGCAGGGTCAGCATGGTGGTTCTCCGTCTCAAACGTTTTCAGTTGCTCTGTCAGTGGATCCCACTGTAGGACGCTGCAACGATTTCGTCGGTGCGGCACACTGATGGCATCCTGTCTCTTATACAC
>JAVLFO010000639.1:0-2644 GCA_046052805.1 Aquabacterium sp.
GATAAGCAGCCTCTTCCCTTCTCAGAAGATCGAATTTTTCCGGCGTGAGAAACGCGCCGCCTCGCCCGCCTAAAAAGGCGTTCAGCAGCTCTGATTGTTTATTCAACTTGGCCGTCTCGAAGGTCCATTCATGGCGGCGCTTTGCAATATCCAAGCCTTTTACCATTGCTTCGTCAAATAATCGGGCGTCGTTTGCATTTATCAAGCTTCCACCAAATCGACTCAATCTGCCTGGCGCGCAAAAAGATTGAAGATCCGCCGACTCCCTAAATGCATCCGCCTTTGAATATGCCTTCAAAACCGGATCATCTTTGTTGTTCTTGCCAAGAACAAGGTCAGGAAGGATCACATCAACCAACGGTGAGTCAGCAGTGACGGCTGGAGCACCGGGCAATCCGGCGCAGCCAGAAAGCGCCAACACGACAGCAGCCAGTGTTGGTAGGAAAGTTGGATTTTTCAGAAACATGAAAGACCTTTGCCTGTGCATACAATAATTCACGAGGTTTATTAAAATAATTTCATTGATGGATTACTCAGACATTTTTCCCCATATGCGATGTACGCACCGTCGGGAGTGAGTGTTGTCTTGTATATCTGAATGGTGACGGTCAAAGCAATTCTCTTGACCTCATCCGGAATTTCCTGTGCCTCAAGACACTAAATTAACTCTTGCAATTGCGCCCCACCGTTCCGATGTCTCGCATTTTCAGACCCGAGACTAGCTACATGATGTCAGATTTTCGCCTTATTGCCTGACTTCGCCATCACTGGGTCACTATTCGCGGCTAGAGTCATCAATAAAACTGCCATGCTCCAAATCTTTCCAATCAAATGGATCACGTTCATTCGCTTTAAAAAAATATGTATTTCGATGTAGCGATGGACATTCTTCTAAGTAAGACGGCCCCTGGCCTGAAATGTCAGGAAAGCTACCCAACAAGAAATGGCCTGACACTCCGCCATTCCGTGATGCGCAATTGAGGCCTCTTCCGTCGGGTATACGCAAGTCATCCAAGGCCGTACCTCAAGGCCACACGAGTCCATGCTCACACATGTTTCCCAAATGTATGCACCGGGTGATGTCACGGCAATGACTTCAATTGCGCCATGCACCACGGCAGGATCAAAGTTAGTAAAATGGGTTGGCGATTCGTTCACCTTTGGACTGCCTAAGCGCCTCACGCAATCGTGGGCACTTGCCGTCGCCCTGCCCTGCAAAGCCACCTCTTGGCGCGCAGACATAGCTGCCTTGCGCGTCATACAGGTAGTCATGCTTATCGCAGCAACTCGCCAACATGAGGTAGTACACCTTGCCATCAAGCACATAGCGCACCAACGGCTCGCGGTTCGTTTTTAACTCCCAACGCTGCACCTGCTCAAAAAATTTAAGTGTGGCTTGGTTAGGTTCCTGCATTTGATTGCCGGCACACGCAGCAGCCGTGATGACGACGATCAGGTAGACGACGAAGCTGCATGAACGTTTGTGCATACGCGCCCTAATCCGCCGTTGGCACGGCATTGCGCTCCAGGCCAGTCCTCTGGATCGGGACGGTTCTCTGATCGGTCTGTGTATATCGCCCGATCCCCTCACCAAGTTCTTGCACTTTGAGCATCTGCAAAACCTTCTGAGCCTCGTCGATCCGTCCCTGGCTGGTCAACAGATTGGCCAGGTATTCGTAGGTGAAGCGGTGACTTTTGGCCAAGGTGCTCTGCAGAGCTTTGTCCAACTGTGCTTGGCCTTGCGTGCTCTGGAGCGCATTGACAGCCTGTCTGCCATACGAAATGGCGGTGGCTGATTGCCACAGGCGCACATCCTTGCTCAGCTTCTTGCCACCACCATACAGTGTCATGAGGTTATTCAAGGTGCGCCATTTCAACTCTGGTGAATTGTTAGCCACAGCAATTGCCAAGGCCCGCTGATACAGTAGCAGCGCCTTGTCGAAATCATCCATGGCTTGGTGCAAGGAGGCCATGTCATTCAAAATCTTTGCCGTTGACAGCTCGTTGCTTTTTGCCCTCTCGGCAATCGCCAAAGCACGCTCATACAATGGCAACGCTTTTGAGTATTGCCCCTTGCTCTGATGCAGCCAAGCCAAGTCATTCAACGTCGCCACCTTGGTTGCCTGATCCAACCCTTCCGCCTTCTCCGAAATTGACAATGCCCGCTCAAGCAAAGGCAGCGCCTTGTCATCTGATCCCATGGATTCGTACAGGGAGGCCAGATTTTTCAACCTCAGTACTGTCCACGGGTGCTCTGGGCCTTTCGCCTTTTCGGTGATGCGCAAGGCACGTTCGTAGATTGGCAATGCCATTTCATATTGGCCCATGGCGTGATACAGCGCGGCCAAATTATTCAACCTGATGCCAGTGCTGGCATGTTCAGGGCCTTCGAACCGTTCCGAGATGTCCAACGCACGCAGGTAAAGGGGTAGCGCGTTGGCGTACTGGCCCATGGCCCTGTACAGCCCGGCCAAATCGTCCAGGCGCTCCCCCGTTTCAATGGCCTCCGCTCCCAATACGCGCTCAGACATGGCCAAGGCACGGGTCTAGAGTGGCAGCGCATCTTCATGACGCCCAAGCAACCGATATGTGTTGCCATGGCTCCCAAGTGCACTTGCAAGTTCAGCGCTGTTGCCAGGCAGTG
>JAVLFO010000640.1:0-1739 GCA_046052805.1 Aquabacterium sp.
CATGCCTTCTTTGAGCAGCAGCTCGTCCCGGTTGAGGTTGAGCTTGGCCAGCTCCATCTGGCTGTTGGCTTGTTGGACGTCACGGACCAATTCCTGCACTTGCGGGCTGCGCAAGCGAACCATCGCTTGCCCGGCTTTGACCGTGTCGCCTGCATTGGCCGACATCGCCTCGATCAAGCCCGCAGCGGGCGCGGCCACCACACGCTGCTGGCTGGCGGGCACCAAGACCACGGCAGGGTGGCTGACCCGTGCCGTGGGCTTGTCCTGCACGTTCGCAGACGCCGGGTCATCGCTTTGAACCACTTGCGATTGCACGCCCAAGCTGGTGGCCTGACTGGGCTGTATCACCACCATGCCCGCGGGTTGAGCGGCTTGGCTCCATGGCGAGCAGGCCCACAGGGTGAGGGCAAGCCAGCAAGGCTTGGCGTGGCGCAAGGGTGTCAGTGTGCGGGTCATGGTGAGGGCTGAGATCAAACTGAGCTGCAGCGTGCCCTCGCAGCCTGAACCCTGCCTGAAGCCAACGGCTCGCCTTGGGTGCTATGGTTTTGGCTGCTTCCGTTGATCACGCCGAGGACCTCAGACATGCGCTTGCTCTTGCTAGAAGATGACGCCATCTTGGGCGAAGGCCTGCGCGACTACCTGCGCTCTGAGGGGCACGTGGTCGATTGGGTCGTGCGCTTGCTGGATGCCCGCACCCTGGTCAGCGAGCCCTACGACGCCCTGCTGGTCGACTGGCAACTGCCCGACGGTTCGGGGCTGGAATGGGTGCGCAGCCTGCGCCGCAAGGGCGATGCCCGCCCGATGCTGATGCTCACGGCGCGAGACCTGTTGCAAGAGCGCATTGAGGGGCTCGATGCCGGCGCTGACGACTATCTGGTCAAGCCTTTCGAGCCCGAAGAGCTGGTGGCGCGTCTCAATGCGGTTCGGCGGCGCAGCAGTGGTGCGCCCTCAGGCAAGCTGATGTTTGGCGTGGTCGAGGTGGACCTGACCGCGCGGTGCGTACGTTTGCACGACGTCGGGGGTGTGACCCGTGCCGACCTGACCGCGCGTGAATGGACGGTGCTGGAGGCCTTGGCCATGCGCGCGGGCCGCATCGTCTCCAAAACCGATTTGGAGAGCCTGATGTTGGGCTTTGATGCCGAAGTGTCGAGCAATGTGCTGGAGGTCCACATCGGTAACCTGCGCCGCAAGCTGGGCAAGAGCCTGATCGACACGGTGCGTGGCCTGGGCTACCGCATGGGCCAAGGGTGAGGTGAAGACATGAGCCAGCGATTGCCGTCGATCCGCACCCGCCTGTCGCAGGCGATCTTGCGCATCTCGCTGGCGTGGGGTGTGATGCTGTCCCTGACCGTGGGTTTGCTGCTGCACAGCGCCCTGGACAAGCTGCTCGACAGCGGCTTGCAAGAGTCTGCCGAGATGCTCTATGGCATGGTTCAGCTCGGCGCCAGTGAGGCCAAGGCCCCGGGTGGCATGCTGCCCGCCCCCAGACACGAGGAAGCTTTGATCTGGCAGCTGGTCAAGCCAGATGGCAGCGTGACCTTGCGCTCGCACCACGCGCCGGCGCAGGCCTTGTCCAGCCGCATGCAGGCTGGTTTTTCATCCACGCAAGATTGGCGCGTTTACGCCTTGCCGCTGGCCCCTCAACCGGGCTTCTTGCTGGTGGCCCAGAAAGAGTGGGTCCGCGCCGATGCGCAGTGGGAGATCCTGGGCGGTAGCCTGGGCATGGCTTTGTTGGTGGG
>JAVLFO010000641.1:0-4402 GCA_046052805.1 Aquabacterium sp.
ACCGAGATCTACACTCGACTAGTCGTCGGCAGCGTCAGATGTGTATAAGAGACAGAGCGTGTTCTGGGGGCCCATGGCCATCGCCATCATGGGCGGCCTGTTGGTGGCCACGGCCTTGACGCTCGTCTTCGTTCCGGCGCTGTACGCCACGTGGTTCAAGGTCCAACGCACTTCATGAAAGAAATCACATGATCAAAAAAGCACTTCAGATCACACTTGCACTGACCACCCTGTCTGCACATGCCCAATCAGACAAGCCACTGTTTTGCGTCTGGGACATCCTGGGCAAGTCAGGCGACATCTATAACCTGGTGCTGGACCAAAGCCTCCACATGGCCAAGATCGGCATGCCCTTCGAGCTGCGCGCCTACACCGATGAGCGTGTGGCGGTTGAAGACTACCGAGCAGGCCAATGCGTGGCTGTCGTGGCGACAGGGTTTCGCGTACGCCCCTTCAACGCGATCACTGGCTCGATCGATAGCATGGGCTCGGCACTGGTCATCAAAGCTGGAAAGGTCGACATGGCCGCCAGCCAGGATGTGTTGCGCCGTTTGATCACGGTCTTCTCAAGCCCTCAGGCGGCCAAAATGATGCGGGAGGGCGCACACGAGGTGGGTGGCATCCTGCCTGTGGGTGCTGCCTACCCCATGATCCGAGACCGATCCAGCACCAAACTGGATCAGCTGTCGGGCAAGCGCATCGGCGTTTTTGATCAAGACAAGCCGCAGGCCATGCTGATACAGCAGCTCGGCGCGCAGGCCGTGTCGGTCGATGTCTCCAACGTCGGCACCAAGTTCAACAACGGCATGGTCGACATGATCCATCTGCCTGCCATCACCTACAAGCCGTTTGAGTTGTCCAAGGGCATGGGCACCCAAGGCACGGTGGTTCGCGTGCCGGCCATGTTCCCCACCGTGCAACTGCTCTTCAATGCAGACAAATTGCCCCCAGGCTTTGGCGAAGCTTCACGGCAGTTCTGGTTAGCGCAATTCGACCGACAAGCACTCAACATTCAGCGCGCCGAGGCATCGATCCCAGCGAAGGTGTGGACCGACGTGGAGCCAGCTGCGCTGGCTGGCTATGTGGCATCACTCAAGGACGGACGACTCATGGGAGCCAAGCAGGGCCTGTACGCCAAACGCACCTTGAACCTCCTCAAAAAGGCCCGCTGCGCAGCCAGTCCTGAAAACGCAGAGTGTGTCATTGCCACTGAAGTGGATTGAACGTTCAAAGGCCTTCACATGAACCTCCAACAAATCTCCTTTGCGATGTTCGCTGCAGCGGCAAGCGGTGGCGTTCTCTTTACCGTGCTCATCCTCTTGAAAAAGCACTACCCCCGTGCGCTGGCTGCAGGCCATGGCGTTCTCGGTGTTTCGGCATTGTTGGTGCTGGGCTTGGCACTGTCAAAATCGGCAACGCCAGTGCCAGCAACCGGATGGTGGGCCATCGGTTCGCTCGGCGCCGCAAGCTGCGGCGGGGTCTTGCTGTTTCGGGTATTGCGCCCTAAAGGCCGTCGCTTGTTATTGGCGCTGATGCACGGCAGCCTCGGAGCCATTGGACTCGTCTTGCTCTATCGGTTTGTTTTTTGAGCCTGTCTCAAATGCTCGCCGTCACAAGGCCCGAGAGCGGCTCACAGCGCCAGACGAGCCTTGACGCTGGCTCGCGCTGTGGCCAGAAACTTCTCACCCAGTTCAACATTGGGTACCGACCGAGACAGCGCCACTGCACCCACCATCTCGGACATGACTGACATGGCCAAGATCTCAGCTTCGCTGTGTCCCAGCGCACTCAGCGCATCCGCAATGGCTGCGATCAATCGAGCCATGCCCGCCTCGAATCGCCTGCGTGCGGCCAGCGGTAAGCGTGCGATGTCACCAGACAGGCTGACCAAAGGGCACCCCTTGTCACGGCGGTCTCGGTGGAGGGTGCTGAGGTACAGGTCGATGTACTTGTGCAATCCTTCTGCCTTCGTGACGTCTTTGAAGCACTTCTGGAAGGCTTCGTAGCGCTCGTCGAACATGTGCGTGATCGCTTCACTCACCAGCTCGTCTTTTGACTTGAAGTGCGCGTAAAAGCCACCGTGCGTCAGCCCCACCTTGGACATCAAGCTGGCCACGCCGATCTTGTCAGGTCCATGCGAGCGGATCGCATGCGACGCGGCCTTGACGACCTTGCTGTAGGTGCGTTGCTTGTGTTCGGTGTCGTAACGCATGACGCGCCCTTTGCGCTTAGAAATGACTTTCATCATATCAACAGCGACAAGCAGCGCCCAGTTGCAGGCCATGACATCAGGCGCCTAAGGCGGCAATCACAGAAGAGAGTGATCCGTGCTTGGCCTGCAAGATCTTTCCGATCAATATATGATCATCATCATTCAATAAAGTGGCTTTTTTAGGCAGCTTGAAGCGCCTAAAACCTACCGACCACTTTTGACCCACCTGATAAGGAAGTGTCATGTCAAGCAAGTCTCCCGTTGTTGTGATCACCGGCGTGTCGTCAGGCATTGGCCGTGCCACCGCAGAACGCTTCAAGAGCCTGGGCTACCGGGTGTTCGGAACGATACGCAACACCGCCAATACCCAGCCCATCGCCGGTGTTGAGCTGGTCCCCATGGATGTACGCGATGAAGAATCCGTCAAGCGTGCCATCGGCGCTGTCGCCGCCAAGACTGGACGCATTGACGTGCTGATCAACAACGCTGGCGTGTCGGTCGTGGGTGCTGTGGAAGAAACGTCCATCCACGAGGCCGCCGCGCTGCTGGACACCAATGTGCTGGGCATCATCCGCACGGTCAAGGCCACCTTGCCCTACATGCGTGCCAGGCGAGCCGGTAAGGTCATCAACATCAGCTCGGTGCTGGGCTTCTTGCCGGCGCCCTACATGGGCGTTTACTCGGCGTCCAAGCATGCAGTGGAAGGGCTGTCGGAATCACTCGACCACGAAGTTCGCCAGTTCGGCATTCGCGTGATGGTGGTCGAGCCCGCGTTCACCCGCACGCAATTGGGCAGCAACTCGCCGCTCACAGAAGCAGCCATTGCCGACTACGCCATCGAGCGTGACCTGGTGTGGAAAGCGGTGAACAAGAGCATCGAGAACGGTCCTGGGCCAGACAGCGTGGTGGACGCCGTGGTCGCCGCTGCGACCAAGTCATGGCAGATGCGACACACCCCCAAGGGCATGGCATCGCTGCTCAGCAAGCTGAGACGCTTCATGCCCCATGGCCCCGTCGACACGAGCTTGCGCAAGTCTTTCGGGCTACGTTGACATCAGATGAACTGAAGGCTTACGCACCTTCGACAACCCTCATAGCGCCATGACCTCACTCGCTCAAATCATCCAATCATTCTCCGCCTCTGAGGCCTTTGACACCCCACCCAACTGGCACCAAGGTCGAACGATCTATGGCGGCCTGTCTGCAGCGTTGGCTCTGGAGGCCGCATTGCAGACGGCGCCCCCTGACCTGCCACCACTCAAGTCAGCACAAATTTTGTTTGTGGGCCCTGCCCTGAATGGCCTGCATTTCAAGGCGCAGACCTTACGGCAAGGCAAATCGGCAACGATGATCGCCGTGGACGGCATGGCCGAAGGGCAGTTGATCTTGCGTGTCGCTTTCCTGTTTGCACATCCACGCGTCAGTGCGGTGCAGCACGATCTGTCGTGTCGACCTCTGGTCCAACCGCCCGAAGCTTGCATCAGCTTGCACGAGACGGGGCCGACCCCCATCCACCTGAGCAACTTCGAGGTCCGCATGGCTGGGCCACACCTGCCCGTCACGGGCGGCGATCATCCTGAACTGCTGGCATGGGTGCGACACAAGGATGCAAGTGGCGTAGACCCGGCTGTGGCCTTGCTGGCCTTGGGCGACGGCCTTCCGCCCGGTGTCATGGTGTGCTTCAAGGCGTTCGCTCCTATCAGCTCCATGACCTGGAACTTGGACCTGGCGGCGCCTGCCGCATTGGGAGATTGGTTTCTGCTGCGCTCCACCAGTCAGCGCGGGCGTGATGGCTACTCATTCCAGACGATGGACATCTGGAGGGAGGATGGTCCGTTGGTGCTGTCAGGCCATCAGACCGTGGCGGTCTTTGTCTGACAAGCCGCCGGGTTGAACCAAGAGAAGGCGGTGGGACGATCGCCCAAGTGCAGATCAAGGCACGCACGTGACACAGCGCAAGACACCATTTACTCGCTGAGAGTCGAGCAGGTCACGCGGGCACGCCACCAAAATCGACGAAGGCGCTGCCTCGCATTGCCCCATTGCGTCAACGGTTCGAAATGACAGTAGAGCTCAAGGCAATCTCACATAACCATAGCCACCAAACAAATATCAACTGATCTAACTCGTTCTGAGTCGTTTGGTTTTTTCTGCTTAAGCGGCAAATTGAGTGCTTCTATCTTGGAGCCC
>JAVLFO010000642.1:0-4282 GCA_046052805.1 Aquabacterium sp.
CAGGTGGGTGGCCACCCCCTCGTATTGACACCCTCACACCGACGGACCTGATCTCATGGACATCCAAAACCCTCCCACCGAAGCGCCCCAACAAGCCGAGCGCGCCGAGCGCCGCGGTTTGCTCATCGTCAACACCGGCGACGGCAAGGGCAAGAGCACGGCCGCCTTTGGCTTGGCCTTGCGCGCCCATGGACGCGGCAAAAACGTCAAGCTCTACCAATTCATGAAGGTGCCCAGCGCCCGCTTTGGCGAGCACCGCACCTTTGAAAAGTTGGGCATCCCCATCGAAGGCTTGGGCGATGGTTTCAGCTGGAAGAGCAAAGACCTTGAGCACTCTGCCGAGCTGGCCCGCCAAGGCTGGGCCCGTGCCGCTCAGGCCATCCACAGCGGAGAGCATTTCCTGGTCGTACTGGACGAGATGACCTACCCGCTCATCTATGGCTGGATCCCGCTTGACGAGGTTGTGCAGAGCCTGAGCACCCGACCCAAAGAGGTCCACGTGGTGATCACAGGGCGCGACTGCCCAGCCGAGATCGTGGCCATTGCAGACACGGTCAGCGAGGTGCGCAAGGTCAAGCACGCTTACGAGGCCGGCATCCCCGCCCAGCGTGGCATTGAGGACTGAGGTGGCCGCACGCGCCGTCATGGTCTTGGGCACCACCAGTGGCGCCGGCAAAAGCTGGCTGGCCACGGCCCTGTGCCGCTGGTACGCCCGCCAAGGGCTGAAGGTGGCGCCATTCAAGGCCCAGAACATGAGCAACAACGCCCGTGTGGTGCCAGGCCCAGGTGGCGTTTCGGGCGAGATCGGCTCGGCGCAGTACTTCCAGGCGCTGGCCGCCCAGGTACCGCCCGATGTGCGCATGAACCCCGTGCTGCTCAAGCCCGAGTCAGACACCAGCAGCCAGGTGGTGGTCATGGGGCAGGTGCGTCGCGACTACAGCACCATGCCTTGGCGCTCGCGCAGCGAGGTGCTGTGGCCGCATGCCCAGCAAGCCTTGGGCGATTTGATGCAAACGCACGATGTGGTGGTGATCGAAGGTGCTGGCTCGCCGGCCGAGATCAACCTGCATGCCCAAGATTTTGTGAACATGCGCACGGCCTTGGCGGCCCAAGCAGCATGCCTCTTGGTCACCGACATCGACCGGGGCGGCGCTTTTGCCCACCTCTACGGCACCCACCAGTTGCTGCCACCCCATGAGCGCGCCTTGTTGCGCGGTTTTGTGCTCAATCGCTTTCGGGGGGATGCGGCCTTGTTGGCGCCGGGCCCTGAGCAACTGCAGGCGCTGACGGGCGTGCCCACCGTGGCGGTGCTGCCCATGTGGCGCGGCCATGGCCTGCCCGAAGAAGATGCTGTTCATGACCTGGAGCCCATGACCTTGGCGCCCACCGACGGGCAGCCCATCGTGCGCGTGGCCATCGTGGCCTACCCACGCATCAGCAACCTCGATGAGTTCCAGCCGCTGCACAACGTGCCCCATGTGCGCTTGGTGTGGGCGCGCAGCCCGCGCGAACTGATCGATGCCGATTGGGTGATCTTGCCTGGCTCCAAAAACACGCTGGCCGACCTGGCTTGGTTGCGCGAGCAGGGGCTGGATCAGGCCATTGCCCGGCACGCCCAAGCGGGCAAGCCCGTCTTGGGCATCTGTGGCGGGCTGCAGATCTTGGGTGAGCACATCCTCGATCCTGATGGCGTTGAAGGCGCTGGTGGTCAGGCCGACGGCTTGGGCCTCTTGCCTTTGACGACCCATTACCAGGGCGTCAAAACCGTGCGCCATGCGCAGGTGCGCTGCGAGCGTGGGGCGCCTGCCGCCACGGTTTCAGCACAGCCTCTGTGGTCGCGCTTGCATGGCGTGCTGGCGCCAGGTTACGAGATCCACCATGGCCACACGCATTGGCATGCATCCCATCGGTCGCCCGATGCGCAATGGCTGTCTGCCACTGGCGAGGTGCTGGGCTGGCAGCAGGGTGCGGTGATGGGCGTGTACGTTCACGGCCTGCTGGAGTCTGCGGCGGTGATGCGGGCTTTGTTTGGCCAGCACTGCCGCACCTTGGACGATGTGTTCGAGGGCTTGGCCGATTTTGTGGATCAGCACGTCTCCCCTGGGGTTTTGATGTCATTGTTGACGCTGGCGTGATGCCGCTCAGGCAAGGTGCGCGTCCGCGTCCGCGTCCAGCAACCCCTTTTTTGTTTTTGCCTCATTGGTTTTACGCTGTTTTTTGACCCATGCCCACATTGTCCCTGGTTGACCTGAACGACCCCGCACTCACCGCGCGCCTGCAACACCTGATCGACCGCAAGACCAAGCCGCTCGGCGCCCTGGGGCGCCTGGAGTCTCTGGCCGTGCAACTGGGCTTGATCCTGGGCACAGAGCTGCCGCGCTTGAGCGAGCCGCAAATGCTGGTGTTTGCCGGCGACCATGGCCTGGCCGCACGTGGTGTCTCTGCATACCCATCTGACGTGACGTGGCAGATGGTTGAAAACTTCTTGGCCGGCGGTGCAGCGGTCAGCGTGCTGGCGCGTCAACATGGTCTGGCCTTGACCGTGGTCGACGCCGGCGTGCGGCACGACTTTGCCCCGCGCGCGGGCCTGCAGATCCGCAAGGTGGCCCCAGGCACACAGGACTGCACGCAGCACAGCGCCATGACCGAAACACAATGCCTGCAGGCCGTGGCCGAGGGCCGCGCCGTGGTGTGTGGCCTGCCAGGCAACACCGTGCTGCTGGGCGAGATGGGCATTGGCAACACATCGAGCGCGGCCTTGTTGATGGCGCGCCTCACGGGCGAACCGCTGAGCCTGTGCACGGGGCGAGGCACCGGGCTGGACGACGCGGCCTTGTTCCGCAAGCAAGCCATCTTGCAAGAGGCCTTGAGCCGTCACACCGATGCCATCGGCCCTTTGCAGGCGCTGACGGCATTGGGTGGTTTTGAGATCGCCATGATGGTGGGCGCCGTCTTGCAAGCCGCCAGCGAGCGCCGGGTCATCGTGGTCGACGGCTTCATCGCCAGCAGCGCGGTGCTGGTGGCGGCTCGACTGCACCCGCTGGTGCTGCAGCGCTGCGTGTTTGCCCACCAGTCTGACGAGTCGGGGCACGCCTTGATGCTGTCTCACCTCAACGCTCAGGCCTTGCTCAAGCTCGATCTGCGTCTGGGCGAAGGCTCAGGTGCGGCCTTGGCCTGGCCGCTGCTGGTGTCGGCCTGCACCGTGTTGCGTGACATGGCCAGCTTCGATGCCGCCGGTGTCAGCGAAGCCTCCGATGCCGCTGCGGCCGATGGCCCGCGCCCCAGCTGATGGACCTGTGGCGCTTGCAGGCATGATGTCCGCATGAAGGCCGTGCTCCACGAAATCCGCCTGCTGCTGGTTGCGCTGCAGTTCCTCACCCGCGTGCCCGTGCCAGCTTGGGTGGGCTTTGAGCCGCTCTGGCTGCAAAGCTGCTTGCGCTACTTCCCCGTGGTGGGCGGCTTGGTGGGGCTGGCCAGTGCCCTCGTCATGGCCACGGCTGCAGCTTGGTGGCCACCGGTGGTGGCTGTGGTGCTGGGCATGGCGTTTTCGGTGTGGCTGACCGGCGGCTTTCACGAAGATGGTTGGGCCGATACCTGCGACGGCCTGGGCGGCAGCGTCAGCCGCGACAAGGCCTTGCTGATCATGAAGGACTCGCGCATTGGCTCGTATGGCGCGCTGGGCTTGGTGCTGTTGCTGCTGCTCAAGGCGGCGGTGTTGACCTCGGTGGCCACGCCCGTGATCAGTGAGCTGGCCAGCGCCCAAACCAGCCACGTGCACCAAGTCTTGCTGGCCTGGACGATGATGGCCTTGGTCTGGTGCCATGCTGCATCGCGTCTGGTGCCGGTTTGGCTGATCCGCTTTCTGCCATATGCGGGCGATGCCGACCACGCCAAGGCCAAGCCTTTGGCCATGCAAATCAGCACCGGCAATGCCCTGGCAGCCACGCTGGCGCTGGCGGTGGTGGCGGGCTCGATGTGGCTTTGGATCGCCCATTCAGGCTGGCCCACCACGGCCTTGGTGCGCGCCATGGCATGGGCCATGCTCGCCATGTTGCTGTGTGGCGCTTTCTGTGCACGCTGGTTCCATCGCCGGCTGGGTGGCTTCACCGGCGACACCTTGGGCGCCAGCCAGCAGTTGTCTGAGGTGGCGGGGCTGTTGGCGTGGCTGGCCGTGGTCCACCCCATGGCCTCTTGACCCCGGGACGACATGACCACCCTTGAGCCCGCTGTGATTGCCTGGCGGCACCCCGAGCCCTTGGGAGCTCAGGGCCGCTGCATTGGC
>JAVLFO010000643.1:0-1518 GCA_046052805.1 Aquabacterium sp.
AAGCGGTCGGTCTGCACCTTGCCGGTGATGACCACCAGCTCGTCGTCTTTGAGCAGGTCTTTGTTGGCGTCCAGCGTGTCCTGGTTGGCCACGGCCTCGATCGTCTCGCTCTTGTCGTCGAGCTTGAAAATCGCCACACGGCCGCGCGAGCCGTTGATGATGCGCAACTCGCTGATGATGCCGGCCACCACCTGGGGGTCACGGCTGTCTTTGAGATCACCAATGCGTTGCTTGGCAAAGCGGCGCACCTCGCTCTCGGCCTCGTCGAACAAATGGCCTGAGAGGTAAAAGCCGATCGCGGCTTTTTCGAGCGACAGGCGCTCCTTCAAGGTCCAGGGCTCGGCAGCCACGAAGTCGGGCTCGTTGGTCGAGGCCGCATGGCTGTCGCCAAAGTCGAACAAGCCGCCCTGGTCGGCATTGGCCACCAAGGTGTCGGCGTATTCAAACGCCAGGCCCACGCTGGCCAGCAGGCTGGCGCGATGGGGGTTGAGCGAGTCAAACGCACCTGCTTTGATCAAGGCTTCAACCACCCGCTTGTTGACCTGCTTGCGGTCCACGCGCGCGCAGAAGTCAAAGAAGCTCTTGAACGGACCGTTCTCCGTGCGCTCACGCACCAGCGCTTCGATGGCGCCCTGCCCGGTGCCTTTGACCGCGCCCAGCGCGTAGCAAATGGTCTTGTTGTCGATGGGCACAAAGCGCCAGGCGCCCGTGTTCACATCGGGTGGCGTGAAGGTGATACCGAAGTTCTGGGTGGCGTCGTCATGGAAGATCTTGAGCTTGTCCGTGTCGTCACTCGACACGCTCATGTTCCCAGAGAAGAACTCTGCCGTGTAGTGCGCCTTCAACCAGGCCGTGTGATAGGCCAGCAAGGCATAGGCTGCCGCGTGCGACTTGTTGAAGCCGTAGCCTGCGAACTTCTCCATCAAGTCGAAGATCTCGTTGGCGAGCTCGGGCTTGATGTCGTTCTTGGCGGCACCGGCCGCGAAGATCGAGCGGTGCTCGGCCATCTCCTCGACCTTCTTCTTGCCCATGGCCCGGCGCAGCATGTCGGCGCCACCCAGTGAGTAGCCGCCCACCTTCTGAGCCACCTGCATCACCTGCTCTTGGTAGACCATGATCCCGTAGGTCTCTTTGAGCACGGACTCCATCAAGGGGTGCGGGTAGTCCACTTCTTCGCGCCCGTGTTTGCGCGCGCAGAACGAGGGGATCAGGTCCATCGGGCCCGGTCGGTACAGGGCCACCAGCGCGATGATGTCCTCGAAGACACTGGGCTTGGCGTCGCGCAACATGCCCTGCATGCCGCGCGATTCAAGCTGGAACACGGCCACGGTCTTGCCCTCCGACAGCAGCCGATAGGCGGCCGCGTCGTCCAGCGGGATCTTGGCGAAGTCGAAGTCTTTTTGATCCGGGTGGCGCGCGACGATGTAGTCCTTGGCCAACTCCAAAATGGTCAAGGTGGCCAGCCCCAGGACTGTCTCTTATACACATCTGACGCTGCCGACGACTAGTCGAGTGTAG
>JAVLFO010000644.1:0-1761 GCA_046052805.1 Aquabacterium sp.
CTGGAGCCCCTAATGATGACCCTGTAATGATGGATGGTGCTGTATTGATTGTAATGGTTTTGGTGCTTGGTGTGCCACATCCGTTACTGTATGAGATGACTACAGAACCTGCTGTACGGCCTAACACCACGCCAGTTACAGAATCAACTGTCGCAATAGCGTTGTTACTGCTGCTCCACGTGCCGCCAGTAGTGGTGCAGGCAAGTGTAGTCGTTGTTCGCGCACAAATGCTAACTGCCGCAGCGGGAGTAATTGCCGCAGTAGCGCCAGCTACTGTAACCGCAAAAGTGGTGGCAGGGCAAGTACCAACAGCATACGAAATGGTAGCACTACCAGCCGCTACGCCCGTTACTGCACCAGTCGAGCTATTTACGGTGGCTCTTGCTGGTGTGCTGCTACTCCAAACGCCACCAGAAACTGGATTAGTAAAAATGGATGAACTTGCTGCACACAATGAAGAAACGCCTGTAATTGGACCAGCGGCAGGCCTTATCCTAACGGTTACAGTTTGACCTGTTATCGTTTGAACGCACGTTCCAGAGGTAATTGTGGTTAACACATAAGTGGCATTTGCAGTAATTACGCCCGTTGAAAGTGTTGCTGTACCCGTTGAATCAAGCGTTATATTGGTCGGGGCACCTCCGTTAAGCGTATAGGTAGCTACGGCATTACCCGGACCAGTAAAGATGATATTGGTTGAGGTAGAAGAACAAATGCTATCAACACCCGAAATGGCAATGGTTCCTGGTAATGTACCTACGTTCACGGTAGTTTGTGCAGTATCAACACAACCGGTGGCAGTTTCAGTTACGGTTAAGGTATAAACAGTGCTTGCGGTAATGCCACTTGCACTCGGTGCGCCTACTGTAGCGCTACTCAACGTAGCTGCTGGCGCCCAAGAGTAGGTAAACCCAGAAGTTGGTAAGCCTGCGAAACGCCAGGCCTCGCTGGAAGCCGTATATGCTGTGCTGTTGCGGCCTGGAGCAGCAATACCGCTGGTTCCCGCTGCATTTTGGATGCCGCAAGTTGCAGGATCTGTAGAACTGTGGTTGGCAACCAATAGGTCGATATAGTTGTAGGTTTCATAGAGAATTATTTGTCCCGTATTAGTACCATAGCCATAAAGATCTGGTACCGCATTATAGCTTACCACAAACCTCCGATATGGCGCCGTGCCAAGCGTTTGGTACCGTATGGTGCCAGCATATAGATAAAGGTCTTGCTGGAAAAGTGCAATTAATGCCGACGGCGCATAAATGCTCGGAAGTGCATAGCTCGACGGGTCGGTTGTGGAACCACCAAAATTTATATACCCATTTGTACAAATACTTACTGACGTATAACCATTTCCATAAAAATAAAAAGTAAATGGTAACGTAACGTCCAATGCGTCATCATCGGAGCCTACTAAAATGGACGTGCCTGCCGTTGAAACGGCTGCATAAGGTATACTCACTACTGAATTGTATTGAGAATTCGAGATCGAACTGTTTAGGCTGGATGCGCCACCGACACAAGTTATCGTTGGCACAGATGTGGCAGCAACGTTAATGGGCGCATTTACATTAACAAGTACGGTAAGCGGCGTGGTACAAGAACCAATTGCGGCCGTCACCGTATAAAGTGTAGCCACCGACGGAGCAGCGGTTACGGTGGCACCTGTTGTTGCACTAAGGCCAGTTGCAGGGGCCCATGAATACGTTGATCCCGTTCCCACTGCCGTTATAGAAACCGCACTGCCGTAGCAAAAACTGGTTGTAT
>JAVLFO010000645.1:0-4015 GCA_046052805.1 Aquabacterium sp.
CTACACTCGACTAGTCGTCGGCAGCGTCAGATGTGTATAAGAGACAGCCATGGCCCCGGCATGAAGTGCACCGATGATGGCGTCGTCATCTGCGAAGATGGAAATGACCAAGACCAGGGTGGGGCCGTGCGTGCCCAATGCCTGCTGTATCACCGTCAATCCACTGCCATCCGGCAGTCCCAGATCCACCAGCCAGATCTCGGGCCAATCGTCCGCCGAGCAGTCGGCCATCCACTCCAGCGCGCCTTGGACCGTGCCAGACTCAAACCACAACTCGAATCTGTCGGATTTTCCGATCACTCGACCAAACTTCTGACGTACGGAGAGGTCATCCTCAACCAGGCCAATCCGCTGGCGATGGGCTGGAGCTTGCTTGCTCAATTTGCTTCCAATCATGCTCACTACAGTGCTGGTGGCAACAACTGGATGCACTTGCGTTCCTCTCAGTCGTGCCGAAAAATTGGCCCAACTTCAAGACGTTTCGGGTGGTCGCAGCCACAGTCATGGCGCCACCAGACAGCCAATTGATGGCAGTCATTTGTTGACACTGTCTACCAGTGTAGCTGCGTCAAGTAGACAGCGTCAACTGAGGGGTCCAAAAGACGCAAAGTTGGCGATCTAGACTGTGCCGAGACGATCATTTAGGTCTTTTGTATGACATGCGTAATACAATCAAAAACGATGGCGACCGATTGATGTGCCACCCAGCTGAACCGGTGAATCTTTTCAGTATCCCAACCGACGTCAACCTACCTGGAGGCGCCATGAGTACCATTGAGACACCTTGGACAAAACGGATGCAAGGCCTGTTGCGCACCTGTACGGAATTCTTGCGTGCAATGGATGATCCCGTCGACCCCGGTTACGAATTGCGTCTGCGACGCCTCGAAGCGGAAGTTGATCAGCTGAAGGCTGTGGCTGGTAGGAACCAAGCGGCAGCAATGACATCTTCTGCCGAATGAATCTGCAGCCTTGATCGGATGATCAGGTGCCCCAGCGAATCGATCATCTCGCGAGGTCTTTGGCGCTTGACTGTTTGACGCGAGCCTGCCTGTACACGCCCGGTGAACAGCCGGTCCAACGTTTGAATGCGCGATAAAAGGTGGTCGGGTCTTCGAAGCCGACCCTCGCCCCGATCTCTGCAGGCGCGAGACCGCTTTGTGCCAGCATCTGGATCGCCACATCGCGGCGCAACTCGTCCTTGAGCACCTGGAAGCTGGTGCCTTCTTCATCCAGCCTGCGCGTCAAGGTCCGTGACGACATCAGCAAGGCCTTGGCCACATCGTCAATGTGGAGTGCGCCGGCAAGTCGAGCGTCAAGGTGTTGCCGCACGCGATGGCTGACCAAACGCTCTGCAAAAGACACAAACATCCAGTCGGCAGGTGCCCGCGACAAAAACGAGCGGATGGTTCCGGCGTGTTGACGCACCGGGCCTTCCAGCCAGTGTCGATCAAAGTGAATGGCGGTGACCTCGCGGTTGAATTGGGCTGGGCCAGGGTAGAGGTAGACGTAGTCGGTGGCGTACGCGGGCGGGCTGAATGCCAAGTCGATCCCAGCCAATGGGAGCTTTTGCCCGGCCAGCCATGAGGCAATGCCATGCACCAGCTTGAGCATCACCTCTTGGGTGAAGCGATGCTCGCGCACCTTGCTCGTTTGCGGTGTCAACACGACGGTGATGCGATCCTCGCCGGCGCGCAAGTCGAAATGCAAGTCGTCCAGCACCAAGCGGAAAAACTGTGTGAGTCGGTAGAGCGCGATCATCAACGTGCGCGACTGCACCACGCTCAGCGCCAAGAACTTCAGCGTGCCTGGCTTGAGTGGCCTCGAGAACATGCCTGGGCTTTCGTCCTGCGTGCGCACGGCCACCATTCTGTAGAGCGCCGCGAACTGCTCCGTGGTGGCACGCGCCTGCGGTGCCGCGAGCAAATCCAGCGGGATACCGGCGTGTGTCAGGCATGCGCGCCGTGTGTGCTCGTCCAGGTGGGGCCTGTCCAGCAGCTGTCGCACAAAGTCGATGGGAACCGTGGTGGATGGGTGGTGCATGTGGCTGATTCAGGCATCGAAGCTTGGCGGATTTTGCAAATAAATGGGCAGATCTGGCAAGCGATTCCTTGAGGCTGCTTCCTAGAATTCGGACGCTTCGAGCGCAAATACCCCTGTTTCACTGATGACGTCTCCGCTGCTTCGCGATCAGGCAGCAGGGCGTCCGGGTGTTTGTGCTTGGCTAGAAATGTGAATGAATTTGAGCCCGAAGGAGACACCGTGGACTTCCAGTTGACCGATGAACAACGCATGATTCAGGACTTGGCCCGTGAATTTGTCGACCGCGAAATCATTCCGGTGGCAGCCAAAGCCGATCGCGACCAGCACTTCCCGATGGCGCTGCATCGCAAGGCACTCGAGCTCGGCTTGTTGAACCTGGAGGTGTCGTCTGAGCTGGGCGGCGCCGGCTTGGGCGCGCTGGAAGTGGCGATCGTGACCGAGCAGTTGTGCCGCGGCTGTCTGGGCATTGGTGCTGCGCTGAGCATCAGCGCCTTGGCGGCTGAGCCCATCTTGGTGGCCGGCACGCCTGAGCAGCAAAAAACCTATCTTTCACGCTTGACCGCTGGCGAGTTCGCCAGCTTTGCGTTGACCGAGCCTGCCGCAGGCTCGGATGTGGCCGCGCTGCGCACTGTTGCCAAGCGCGTGGACGGTGGCTACGCGCTGTCGGGCAGCAAGATCTGGATCTCCAATGCCTCATTGGCCAGTTTCTTCGTGGTCTTTGCCAAGACCGACATGGCGGCCGGACACAAGGGGATCAGCGCCTTTGTGGTGGAGCGCAACGCGCCGGGCCTGACGGTGGGCGAGCCGCTGGGCAAGCTGGGCCAGCGCGCTGCACCGGTGTGCGAGGTCTTCCTTGAGCAGGTGTTCGTGCCTGATTCCAGTCGCTTGGGTCAGGAAGGCGAGGGCTTTTCGATCTCGATGCGCACGTTCGACCGCTCGCGCCCCATGGCGGCTGCTTTTGCCTTGGGCGTGATCCAGCGCAGCCTTGATGAGTCCCTGGCCTATGCCAAGGAGCGTCGCTCGATGGGCAAGGCCATCTTGGAGCACCAAGCTGTGGGCCACAAGTTGGCAGAGATGCGCATCAAGCTGGAGGCTTCGCGCTTGCTGACGTACAAATCCGCCTGGCTGGCCGACCAAGGTCTGCCAAACACCAGCGAGTGCGCCATGGCCAAGGCCTTTGCGTGTGATGCGGCCATGTGGGCCGCCTCCGAGGCCATCCAGGTGTTTGGCGGCATGGGCTACAGCACCGAGTACCCTGTGGAAAAGCTGTTCCGCGACGCCAAGGTGTTGCAGATTTACGAAGGCACCAGCGAGATCCAGCGCAACATCATTTTGCGGGAGTTGGCGCGATGAGCAGCAGTCCGCTAGAGCCGCTGATTCTGGCGGCCGTTCGCACGCCCTTTGGCCGCCGCCAAGGCGCTTTGCGGGAGGTCCGGCCTGACGAATTGCTGGCCAACACCATTGTGGCTGCGCTGGGCCGCTCGGGCGTGCCCAGTGAGCAAGTGGGTGACGTGGTGGCGGGTTGTGTGAGCCAGGCCGGTGAGCAAGGCGCGAACATCGCCCGGCAAGCGGTGTTGCTGGCCGGGCTGCCGTGTGAGACGCCGGCCGTCACGCTCAACCGCATGTGCGGCTCGAGCCAGTACGCGGTCCACGCGGCCGCGCAGGCCATTGCCTCGGGTGACGTTGACTTCGCCATTGGCTGCGGGGTTGAGAGCATGAGCCGTGTGCCCATGTTCCTTGACCTCACCTTGGGTCGTGGCGACTTCAAAGGCTTTGATCAATTGCACCCCCAACTGACCGCCCGTTACGACATTCCCCATCAGGTCGAGAGCGCCGAACGCATCGGTGACCACTGGGGCATCAGCCGTGCCGATTGCGATGCCTTCGCCAAGGAAAGCCACCGTCGAGCCCACGCCGCGCGCTTGGCCAAGCTGAACCATGAAATCGTACCTGTGGCAGGCGTGGACAAGGC
>JAVLFO010000646.1:0-2358 GCA_046052805.1 Aquabacterium sp.
ACCCACCCCCGACGCCCCAGCAGAGGGCGCTGAGGGCCCCGCGTTCCCGCGCGGCATCCGCAGCTATGTGATGCGCGCCGGCCGCACCACCGAAGGCCAGGCCCGTGCCTTGGCTGAGATGGGGGCCACGCACATCATCCCTTACAGCAAGCGAGCGCTGGACTACAGCACAGCGTTTGGCCGCCAAGCACCGGTGGTGCTGGAAATCGGCTTTGGCATGGGCGACGCCACCGCGAAGATCGCGCAGGCCCTGCCCGGCACGGACTTCATTGGCTGCGAGGTGCACGAACCTGGCGTGGGCGCCCTGCTCAAGCACGTGGGTGAAATGGGCCTCAACAACCTGCGCGTGATTCAGCACGACGCGGTCGAGGTGTTGGCCGACATGATCCCGCAGCACTCGCTGGCGGGCGTGCACATCTTCTTCCCTGACCCTTGGCACAAGAAGCGCCACAACAAGCGCCGACTGATCCAGCCCAAGCTCGTGGCCCAATTGACTTCGCGCTTGGCGCCTGGTGGCTACATCCACTGCGCCACCGACTGGGAGCCCTACGCCCACCAGATGCTGGAGGTGCTGTCGGCCGAGTCAGGCCTGGTCAACTCGGCCGAAGGCTTTGCGGAAAAGCCCGCCTACCGCCCGCTGACCAAGTTTGAAAACCGCGGCCTGCGGCTGGGCCACGGTGTCTGGGACCTCGTGTTCACCAAGGCCCCCGCTCAGCCAGATTGACCATCTGAGCGACAGAAAAAAAGGGCGACACCATCACGGTGCCGCCCTTTTTCATGGCCTTGTCAACGTGCCGCCGCGCCAAGCACGGAGGCACGACAAGATCACTGTGCGAACTTGTAGTCGGTCTTGGCCTTGGCCTTGAGCTCGTCACGGAACTTGGCCAGGTTGGCTTGGGCATTGCGCTGCATGATCTGGCCCTTGACTTCGTCGAAGGACGGGAACTGCGTGGTGCGCACGTCTTCCAGCTTGATGATGTGATAGCCGAACTGCGACTTGACTGGCACGTCGGTCATTTGACCTTTTTGCAGCTTGGTCAAAGCTTGCGAGAACTCGGGCACATAGTTGCCAGGATTGGCCCAGTCCAGGTCGCCGCCGTTTTCAGCCGAGCCAGGGTCCTTCGAGTTTTTCTTGGCCAGGTCTTCGAACTTGGCGCCAGCCTTGATCTGCTCGATCAGGGCCTTGGCCTCGTCTTCCTTTTCGACCAAGATGTGGCGGGCACGGTACTCTTGTCCACCGTTCGCGGCCTTGATCTTTTCGTATTCAGCGCGGGCATCGGCTTCGTTGCCAGCGGCCTTCTTTTCCTGGTCTTGGAACAGCGCACGGATCAGGATCGACTGACGGGCGAATTCCATCTGCGTCTTGTAGTCGGCGGTGGCTTGCAGACCACGGCGCTCGGCTTCTTGCAAGAAGATCTCGCGCAGCACGACCTCGTCGCGGACCTTTTGCTCCAGCTCAGGGGTGCGCGCTTGGGGCGGCTGGCCAGGCTGTTGCTGCTTGAGCAACTGGTCGATCAGCGCTTCAACGCGGGCCTTGGGAACGGCCTTGCCATTCACGATGGTCACGTTTTGTGCGAAGACCAAAGGGGCCGCGAACACGAGCGATGCGGCCAACACGGCTGCCTTGGCGATGCGAGAAGTCTTCATGATGAGCAGGAGTGCTTTCTTGGGTTTGATCTCAGACGGGTTCGGCTTTGATGGCCAAAGCATGGATGCCTTGGGGTATCAAATCGCGCAAAGCATCATACACAAGGCGGTGTCGCTGAACGTGTGACAAACCGTTGAACGAGGCCGCGCGGATGTGGATGCTGAAGTGGGTGCCCGATGGCGCGCCGTTGTGGCCTGCATGGCCCATGTGGTCGGCGGTGTCATCGGTGATCTGGATGTGGACGGGTGACAGGCTGGCGCGCAAAACGGCTTCCATTTGGGCCGCCGAGACGGGGGCGTCCTTCATGCTTTTTTACCTTCGTCGATCGGGGCCATGTGGCGCCCCAGGTACAGCCCTTGGGCCAAGGTGAACACCAAGGTCAGGCCCAGACTGCCCCACATTTTGAAGTTCACCCAGGTGTCGAGCGGGTAATTGAAGGCGACGTACAGGTTCAAAAAGCCCATGCCGGTGAAGAACAAGACCCAGGCCCAGGCCAGCTTGCGCCACACCGCGTCCGGCGCATCAATCTGACCGCCCATCATCTTGGCCAGCATCTTGCGGCCCAGGATCAGCTCGGTGACGACGAAGCCGCCGCCCATCAACCAGTAAATGACGGTGGGCTTCCATTTGATGAAGGTCTCGTCGTGGAACCACAGCGTCAAGCCGCCCAGCACCACCACGATCACCAAGCCCGCCCACAACATCTTGTC
>JAVLFO010000647.1:0-1870 GCA_046052805.1 Aquabacterium sp.
TCAGATGTGTATAAGAGACAGTCCTTGTTCAGCTTGCGGACAGGACCCCAAGCCCCAGCGCGAAGGGGCCATGGCCGCTGCAGCGCACTGGTCAATCGGCGCCAGACGACAAAATGCAGCCGCCGGCTTGCACCGAACGGCTGCTGTCTGCCACTGGGCCCTGCGCCTCACGCAGGGCGGATCAGGCTTACAGGCGCGTGTCTTTGATGGATTCGACTTTGCGCAAGAGATAAGCGCTGACCAAATACAGTGCGCCCGAAGGCGACACTGTCAGGGCAGCAGGCGAGCTGATGGAGCCAAAAGCGGCGCTCAGCCCGATGCCATCAAGGGAGGTGCCATTGTTGGCCTTGCCTGCCAGCGTGCGCACTTGGCCCGCCGCGGTGATCACGCGCAAGATGGGGTCACTTGTGTTCTGGTCATGGTCAATCACATAGAGGTTGCCTGCAGCGTCCACGGTCAGGTTGTCCACGCTGTTGAACGTGGCCTGGCTCACGGCGCCATCGGCATTCCCACTGTTGGTGCTGCCAGCCACCAAGGTCACGGTGCCCTGCGAGCCGCTCACGACCACCTTGAACACCTGCGTGCCGCTGATGAAGTAAAGCTGGCCCTGTGCGTCGATGGTGAGCGCTGGCACATACCCCAGCGAGAAGGCTTCGTTGTTGGTATTAGCCTTCACCAGCGTCAAGGTTGCGATCGATCCGTCACTGGCCATTTTGCGCAGCACACGGCCCTGCTCGTAAAAGTAAACATTGCCCGACGCGTCAGGCGCGATGTCGACGATGTTGCTGACCGAGGCCGTACCCCGGCCACCGTCGGCGCTGACATCGCAATTGGTGTTCGATGGACTGCCAGTCAAGGTGGTCGCGGTGCCATTCAAAGCGAGGCGCTCGATGCTGCATGGCCCCGCCACATAAGGCAAGCCATCTGGCCCCACCTTGAAGCTACGGAGGTCTCCATGCGCGGCGACGGACGTACCCACCGTGCTCACGGCGCCTTGCGGCGAGATTTTGCGAACGAGCGTCGGCGCGGGTTGGAAGCCACCCGAGCTGACACCCTCTTGGGTCACAAACAGGTTACCCGAGGCGTCAGACGCCACATATTTCATTCGGGTGAAAGGGGTCGACTTGGCCACTCCAGTTTGCTGCGCCGCCAACGCTGCGTAGGTCAGCACCGTGCTGACATCTGCGGCATCTGCACCGATGTTGTTGACGACACGGACCCCCTGAGCCTGGTTACCACCCACGTACAGTGCGGTCCCATCCGCGTTCAACCAGAGCGACTTGACGCTGTCAAAAGCAGCTTGCGCCCCGGTGCCGTCGGCGCTGCCAGACGCGGGTGCAGTCACATCGCCCGCAATCGTCTTCACAAGGCCATCGGCAGCGATTCGCCTCAACAAGACGCCATCGGCGTCCAGGGCATAGAGCTTGCCATCGCTGTTGATGACAAGGTCAAGGATGCGGCCAAGCCGCGCGTTCTGGCCGAGCCCATCGAGACACTGCGTGGGGGCGCCATCGATGTCGTAGCACGACGCACCGGTGCCCGAGCCCGCCACCAAATCAGCAGCCGTGGCAGCGGGTGGGACCTTGTAGACGGCGTAATTGTTGTTGTCAGCCAAATACAGCGCACAATCGGCACCCACTGCGAGAGCCTCGATGTAGGGCGACCCCGTCATGTTGGCTGTGTTGAACAGGGGCTCAGCCGTGCCGGTCTGCTGATTGAGACGGCTCACAGAAAACGTCGAGTCCGGCTCTGAGGCGAGCAGGTAAATCTTGCCGTCCGGCCCGGCCACAATGCGGCTGATGGTGATGCCTTCGCCACCCAGGCTGTTCGCAATGGTGGTCACCACACCGGCTGGGGTGACCTTGCGAAC
>JAVLFO010000648.1:0-3071 GCA_046052805.1 Aquabacterium sp.
CAAGACCATCCTGATCACGCCCAGCGACAGCAAGGCCATCGTGCCGGCCATCAAGAAGGCGCGCGACAAGGGCGTGCTGGTGATCGCCCTGGACAGCCCAACCGACCCGGTTGAAGCCGTTGATGCCCTGTTCGCCACCGACAACTACAAGGCGGGCGTCTTGATCGGCCAATACGCCAAGGCCAAGCTGGGTGCCACGCCCGCCAAGATCGCCACGCTCGACCTCTTCCCAGGGCACCCCGTGGGCGCGCAGCGTCACAACGGCTTTTTGAAGGGCTATGGCCTGGCGGCCAACCCAGGCACCTCGAACGAATTGTCCAAGCCCGCTGAAGTGGTCTGCATGGCCGACTCTTATGGCGACCAGGCCAAGGGCCAAACCGCCATGGAAAACTGCCTGCAAAAGAACCCCGACATCAACGTGGTCTACACCATCAACGAGCCCGCAGCTGCCGGTGCCTACAAGGCACTGAAGGCCGCTGGCAAGGAGAAGAAGGTCTTGATCGTGTCGGTAGACGGCGGTTGCACGGGCGTCAAAGACGTGGCGGCCGGCAAGATCGCCGCGACCTCGCAGCAATACCCCTTGAAGATGGCCTCGATGGGCGTTGAAGCGGGCTTGCTTTACGCCAGCGGCGGCAAGAAGGCGGCGGGCTACACCGACACCGGCGTCACCCTGATTGCCAACCAAGCGGTTGCCGGCGTGGACAGCAAGGACGCCAAAACCGGCCTGGACCTGTGCTGGGGCAAGAAGTAACCGTGTGACCCAAGGGCCGCGCCAACCCCGTGGCCCTTTCTGAAAAGTTTTGACATGCTCGCACCCACCCCATCCACCACCGCATCACAGGGATCCCTCATGAAAGATTGGTCGACACGACTGCCGCCCATGTCCACCCTGGGCCCCCTGTTGGCGTTGCTGTGCGCTTGCACCTTTTTTGCCATCAAGGCCGACAACTTTTTGTCTGGCCAGAACTTCTCATTGATCTTGCAGCAGGTGATGGTGGTGGGCTTGCTGGCCGTGGGTCAGACCTTGATCATCTTGACCGCCGGCATTGACTTGTCATGCGGCATGGTGATGGCGCTGGGCTCGATTGTGATGACCAAGTTCGCGACCGAGCCGGGGCTCCCCCCTGCCCTGGCCGTGGTGTGCGGCGTAGCGGCCACCACGTTGTTTGGCATGGTCAACGGCCTGCTGGTGACCCGCGTCAAGCTGCCACCCTTCATCGTGACACTGGGCACCATGAACATCGCGTTTGCGATCACGCAGATCTACTCGGGCGCGCAAACCGTGACCGACCTGCCCGAGTCGCTCACCTACCTGGGCGACACGGTGATGTTCGGCGGCACGGCCGTGGCCAAAGGCGCCTTGCTGATGCTGGCTTTGTATGGCCTGGTGTGGTTTGCCTTGAGCAACACCGGGCCCGGCCGCCACCTGTACGCGGTGGGCAACAACAAAGAGGCCGCGCGCTTGACCGGCATCTCGACCGACCGCGTGTTGATCACGGTGTACGCCTTGGCCGGTGCTTTCTATGGCGTGGCCGCCATGTTGTCGGTGGCGCGCACCGGTGTGGGCGACCCGCAAGCAGGCCAAACCGAAAACCTCGACTCGATCACCGCCGTGGTATTGGGCGGTACCAGCCTGTTTGGTGGACGTGGCGGTGTGGTCGGCACCTTGATTGGCGCCTTGATCGTGGGCGTGTTCCGCAACGGTTTGACGCTGATGGGCGTGTCTTCGGTTTACCAAATCCTGATCACCGGCATTTTGGTGATCCTGGCGGTGGCCACCGACCAGCTCTCGCACAAGCGCACTTGAAACACACGCAAAGGCACACCATGCACTCGATGGCATCCACCTCCTCCAACCCCTTGGTCATGCAGGCCAAAGGCGTGGTCAAGCGCTACGGCCAGGTCACAGCGCTTGATGGCGTTGACTTTGAACTGCGCGCTGGCGAAATCCTGGCCGTCATTGGCGACAACGGCGCGGGCAAGTCTTCTTTGATCAAGGCCCTTTCAGGCGCCTTGGTGCCCGACGAGGGCCAGATCTTGATGAACGGCCAACCCATCTTCATGAAAAGCCCCATCGATGCGCGCCGCCATGGCATCGAAACCGTCTACCAAGACCTGGCCGTGGCCCCGGCCATGACGATTGCAGAGAACCTGTTCTTGGGCCGCGAGCTGTTCAAACCCGGTGCGCTGAACCAGCTGTTCCGCATCCTCGACAAAAAGCGCATGCTGGCAGAGTCGATCACGCGCATGAACGACCTCAAGGTCGGCATTCGCTCGATGACGCAAGCCGTGGAGACCCTGTCGGGCGGGCAACGCCAGTGCGTGGCGGTGTCGCGCGCGGCGGCCTTTGCCAAGCACGTGGTGATCATGGACGAACCCACCGCCGCGCTGGGCGTCAAAGAGGGCAACATGGTGCTGGAGTTGATCCGCCGCGTGCGCGACAAGGGCCTGCCTGTGATCCTGATCAGCCACAACATGCCGCATGTGTTTGAGATCGCCGACCGCATCCATGTGCAACGTCTCGGCAAGCGCGCCGCCGTGCTCAACCCAAAAATGGTGAGCATGTCAGACACGGTGGCCGTGATGACCGGCGCCATGACCGCCGACCAACTGCCCGCGGAGGCACTGTGCTGAAAGGCATTGACCCCCTGCTCACGCCCGAGCTGCTCAAGGTGCTGGCCGAGATGGGCCACGGCGACGAAATCATCATTGCCGATGCCAACTTCACGGCGGCCAGCCTCGCACAGCTCGTGGGTGGTGGCCAAAAGCCCCTGATTCACCTGCCCGGCGCAGGCATACAGCGCGCCAGCGAGGCGGTGTTGTCGCTCTTCCCTTTGGGCACCCCGGCTGAAAAGCCGGTGGGCTACATGAAGGTGTGCGGCACCGCTGAGGGCTACCGCAGCGGTCTGCAGCGCGACGTCATCGCCATGATCGAGGCCAAAGGTTTCGGCCAGGCCGATCAATGCGAAGCCATCGAGCGATTCGCCTTTTATGATCGGGTGCGAAACGCTTTTGCCATTGTGTTGACCAGCGACTTGCAGCCCTATGGCAACTTCCTGTTCAAAAAGGGT
>JAVLFO010000649.1:0-10194 GCA_046052805.1 Aquabacterium sp.
GACTGGGCTCCCACCACGGCGCTCATCGAGGCCGAACTGGACAAGGCCCGCTTCGTTGAGTGCGGTGCCACGCAGCAAAAATCGTCGGGTTGGGTCGAGCCTCGCGGTGAAGCCCACGCACCCTTGGTCGAGTCGGTGGGTGGGCACTTTCTGCTCAAGCTGATGACCGAGCAGCGTGTGGTGCCGGGCTCGGTGCTCAAGCGCCGCGTCGACGAAATGGCCGAGCACATTGAGAAAACCACCGGGCGCAAGCCGGGCAAAAAGCAAACCAAAGAGCTCAAAGAGCAGGCCTTGCTCGAGCTCTTGCCCATGGCCTTCACCAAGCAATCGGTGACGCGTGTGTGGATCGCGCCGCGCCAGCGTTTGCTGATGCTCGACACAGGCAGTCAGGCCAAGGCCGACGAGGTTGTCACGCTGTTGATCAAGTCGTTTGACGGCTTGGCGCTGAGCCTGGTGCACACCGAGATGTCGCCGGCCGTGGCCATGACCCACTGGCTGGGCACGGGCGAGGCGCCTTACCAGTTCAGCATCGACCGCGAGTGCGAGCTCAAGTCGTCTGACGAAATGAAGTCGGTGGTGCGTTACGCCCGCCACCCGCTCGACACCGACGAGGTCAAGCAGCACATCCTGACCGGCAAGGTGCCCACACGCGTGGCCATGACGTGGCGCGAGCGCGTCTCGTTCATGCTGACCGAGTCGATGCAGCTCAAGAAGGTCGCCTTCCTGGACGTGGTGTTTGAGGGCGCTTCGGCTGCCGCAGGCAAAGTGGACAAGGGCGAGGCGTTTGACGCCGATGCCGCCATTGCCACCGGCGAGCTGATTCAGCTGATCCCCGATTTGCTCGAAGCCTTGGGCGGTGAGCAAATCATCGGTGGTGGTTCGCTGCCAGCGGCGACGCCTGCCCTTGCCACGCCAGCACCTGCTGCACCACCCACGGCCCCGCATCCAGCGGCAGATCATGCCCCGCCGTGGGATGTGTGATCAGCGGCAAGCCCCATTGCCTGGCCAGCACGCTTGAGCATTGGGGGTTGACCAGCTGGTCGCCCAGCCCATTGAGCAGCAGCATCGGCACTTGCGGGCCCTGCACAGGCGCGCGGTAGCGCGTGGCGGCCCACAGTTGGCGCAGCGCATTGCGCGCGCTCACTGGCTGCGTTTGACGCAGGTGCAGCCATTGCGCCAAGGTGGTGGCCGCTGAGGCCGGGTGGCGTGTGGTCATGCGCATCACCGCGCCTTCGAGCGTGGCGGCATCAGGTCGGGTCAGCAAGAGCTTGAGCACCGTCGGGTATTGCCCTGGGCGCAAGCGGTGCCAGAACGGGCTGAAGGGCCGCAAGCTGGTGTTGATCAGCACGCATTGGCTGAGCTCGTGCGGATGGCGGTGGGCCCAGTCGGCGGCCACCATGGCACCCAGCGACATGGCCAACAGCCGGTAGGGGCCAGGCACACCTTGCGCTTGCAGGGCCGCGCGACAAGCCTCCACCATGTCGGGCACACGTGTCGGGCTGGCTTGCATGAACAGCTGCCCGTTGCCGGGGATGTCGGGCGTGTAGACCGTGCTGCCCGGCGGCAAAGCTTGGCGCAAGCGCTCGGTGAAGTCCCCCCAGTGGCCTTGTCCGCGTGTGAGTCCGCGCAACAGCACCCAGGTTGGTGGCGTCTCAACGGCGTGGGTCATGGCTGCCTTTGCGTCCGATGTCGTACCAGCGCGCCAAGGCCTGGCGGTGGTGCAAGGCCCGGTCATCGGGGGCGGGGCACCACTGCGCATGGCTGGCACTGGCGCGGGTCAAAAAGTCCAGCAGGGCCATGTGCTGACGCAACACGCGCTGTTGCCGGTGGGCGATCAGAGGGTTGAAGATGCCGTGTCGGCTGAAGAGCTGGCGGGGGTTCTTCTTCACCCACATCCACGAGCCCATCTCCAGCGTCAGGGGCAAAAAGACGTGGGCGGGGTGACGCTGGCGCTGGGCTTCGTAGAGGTGGTCCCACAGGTCGCCATGGGTGAGGTATTGCAGGCTTTGGGGCTCGAACACGTAGCGGTGGTGCGCGTGGGTCTGGTCAAAGATGCGGTGCAGGGCGTGCATCTCGGCCAGGTGCTCAATGGGCTTGACCGTGTGCGCATACGGGAACCACAGCCGGTCTTGCAGCCCGAAGCCGGAGTGGCAGTCCAGCGCGATGCTGAAAGGGCGGGGCAGCAGCTCTTGCGTCACGACACGGCACAGTGCATCGCTCTCGTCTTGCATGGGCTGGCCTTGCGGGCCACGGTACCAGGGCAGGGCGGCGCTCAGGCGTTGTCCACCAATCAAAAAAGGCACCGACTGGGTGGACTCGATGGGGGCGTTGCGCATCAGGTCAACGCCCTGCGGGTTGGCGCGCGTGCCCAGCCACAGGCCTCCGGGGTTGACCAAGGGCATGAAGACCAGCCGCATGCTTTGCAGCTGTTGGTGTAGCAGCGAGTCCCACTTCAGGCGCTGCACGATGCTGGCCAAGTAGGCCAGAACCACTTCGGCGCCGATGCGTTCGAGCCCGTGCACGCCCCCAAAAAAGCCGACGGCAGGCACATGCGGTGAGGGGTTGCCCAAGGTCACGCTGAGCACGTCAAACGTGCGGCCATGGGTGTTCACCTTGCACACGGTTTGGGCTTGCAGGTGCTGGCCGCCCAAGTCAATGAGGCGGTGCAGCTCGTCAAGCTCTGGCAATGGGGTGGGGGGCACGCGTGGGGTGGACAAGGTCAGGCCAAAACGCATGACGCTAGCGCGCCTTCGTGTCAGCGCTGCGACAAGAGGCTCAGGCGCTTGTCACCTGTGTGTCATCTGCACGACCTATGGTGCGGGCACCGTCATACGACCCTGGGGTTCAACATGTCCACTCGCCGCGTTCACTTGGCTGTCTTCCGCCTGCTGGCGCTGAGCTTGGCTGTGTTGGGTGGGCTCGTGGAATGCGCTGCCTTGTTGCGCTCGCGCCTGCTGGCCCCTTGGCTGTCGCCCCGCCGCATGTCTTGAGTGCGTATTTCTTGAGGCCGCATTTGCAAGCACTTGTAGCCTGTTTGAACAGCGCTGTTTGACCCGTTCAGGCCGCCTTGGCCTGATCCGGCACACTGACCTGCCACCCCGCCACCGTGCGGGGTCTCTTTTTTGGCCGTCGCCGCGACATCCATCACGGACGCCGCTTCGCGCCTGTGGTGCCCCCTCTGGACAGGCGCATCCGCTCGTGTCCTGCTGATGACAGATGCCCAACGCTTTGGAGGCCGTCATGAGCACCAAGACAGTTTGTTTCAGTTTGATCGCCGGCGTTTTGCTGGCAGTTGCCAAGCCGGCTTCTGCGGGCGTGCCAGACGAGGTCCGGCAGGACTTTGCACGGGCCGTCTACAGCGGCTCGCCCGAGTTGATCCACAACCGCAACCCGCAGCCTTTGTTGCGTGCGGTGATTGTGCTCAACGTCAAATTGGACGAGACCGATCACTGGCAAGCCGAGGTGGTGCGAACCAACGACGAGCAGCCCGAGATGCTGGCCCGCGCCTTGCAAACCGTGCAGCGAGCCCCCTCCATCAACCTGGCCGATCACCACCGCAACGAGTTGCGCCGCAATGGCTTCATGGAGGCTTGGTTGTTTGACAACGATGGCAGCTTCCAGGTCAAAACCCTGGCCAAAGCGCAGCGCATGGGCAACTGAGGTGAGACCCGGCGCGGCAAGCGCCTGCGCCTCGGTCAGAATGTCGGCATGACCGACGCCAGCTCCAAGCTCATCATCTTCAGCCCCGCCGGGGTCAACCCGGTGGCCACGCCCGTTCGCAAGGCCGTCAAGCGCCTCAAGGCCTTGGGGTTCGATCCCAGCGTGGACGAATCGGCGCTGGCCAAGCACCAGCGTTTCGCAGGTGACGACGCCACGCGCCTGGCGGCCATCCACCGAGTGGCCGATGCCGCGCCCCATGTGGCCTTGGCCACCCGGGGTGGTTATGGTTTGACACGTCTGCTGGACCAGATCGATTGGCCGCGACTGGCGCGCAGCGTCGAGCGAGGCACGGCCTGGGTCGGCGCCAGCGACATGACCGCGCTGCACCTGGCCGCCATCGCCCACAAGGCCAGCGGGCCCGCCAAGGTGGGCGAGGGCGTGTCGGCCGGTTTTTGGGCAGGCCCCATGGCCTGTGGCGACTTTGGTTTGGCTGATTCGCCCGACGGTGGCGACGACGTCACCCAAGAGGTGTTCGTCGAGGCCATGAGCGGCAAGCTCGAAGCCATTGGCTTTCGCACCGAAGCCGGCTTCGATGGCCTGGAAACCTCGGGCCGCTTGTGGGGTGGTAATTTGGCTGTGACACAGGCCCTGCTGGGCACGCCTCACTTTCCCAAGGTCAAGGGCGGCGTCTTGTTCCTGGAAGACGTCAATGAGCACCCTTACCGCATCGAGCGCGCGCTGCTGCAGCTGCACCAGGCCGGCGTGCTCAATGAGCAAAAGGCCATCGTGCTGGGTGCCTTCACCGAATACCGCAAGTCGCCACTGGACCGGGGCTATAACCTCAAAACGGTGATTGCCTACCTGCGCACCCTCACGTCCACGCCCATCTTGACGGGGCTGCCCTTTGGCCACGTGCCCACCAAGGTGTGCTTGCCCATGGGCCGACGCTGTGACTTGGTCGTGCAAGGGCGCGACGCGCTGCTGCTCTGGTAGTCTGCAGACGCAAGTGGGGTGGGGCACATCAGCGCCTCACGAACCAATGGGTGGTGAGCGGGAGAGTGACTCGATGGGTCCGATGGCTTGGCGTAAGGCGGGGTGGCAGCCACTGAAGTGGGCGCTGGTGGCGTTATTGGCATGGGTGGCGAGCCCATCGTGGGCGGCGCATGCCTACGCGCAGTTTGGCGACATCAAATACCCGCCGGGCTTCACGCACTTTGACTATGTGAACCCCAACGCGCCCAAGCAAGGCCAGATCTCGCTGGTGGCGCCCTTGATCGCCAACAACTTCGACAAGTTCAACCCCTACACCCTCAAGGGCACCGAGCCGCCGGGACTGGATGGCCTGGTCTTTGAGACCCTGCTCGTGGGCAACATGGACGAGCCCGCCACCGCCTATGGCCTGCTGGCGCAAGACGTGAGCGTGGCGGCCGATCGCCTCTCGGCCACCTTCAAGCTCAACCCCAAAGCGCGCTTTCACAACGGCGATCCGGTGCTGGCGCTGGACGTCAAGCATTCGTTTGACATGCTCAACAGCAAGTTGGCGGCACCCCAGTACGTGGCTTACTTCTCAGGCGTCAAGGGCGTGGTCGTGCTAGACGAGCGCACCGTGCGCTTTGACTTCAAGCGCCCCGACGCCGAGTTGCCGATCATCGCGGGCAGCCTGCCGGTGTTCAGCCGCAAGTGGGGTCAGGTCAATGGCCAGCCCAAGCCCTTTGATCAGATCGTGATGGACACGCCCATTGCATCGGGTCCCTACCGCATCGGCCCCATCACGGCAGGGCGCGACATCACCTATGTGCGCGACCCGGCCTATTGGGCCAAAGACCTCAATGTGCGCAAGGGCCAGTACAACTTCGACCGCATCACCTTCCGCATGTTCTTAGACAACGTGGCGGCCTTCGAAGCCTTCAAGGCCGGTGAGTTCGACTTCATCCAGTCCTTCATCTCCAAAGACTGGGTTCGCCAGTACAAAGGCCGCAAGTTCGACTCTGGCGAGCTGATCAAGCAAAGCCTGCCGCATCACAACGCCGCCGGCTTCCAGGGCTTCATCTTCAACACCCGCTTACCCAAGTTCAGCGACCCGCGCGTGCGCCAGGCCATCGACTTGGCCATGGACTACGAGTGGATGAACCGCCAGCTGTTCTATGGCATCTACAAACGCCTGCAGAGCCACTTCACCAACAGCGATTACGAAGCCAAGGGCCTGCCTGCGCCTGAGGACCTGGCTTTGCTGCG
Source organism: Aquabacterium sp. (assembly GCA_046052805.1). GTDB lineage: Bacteria > Pseudomonadota > Gammaproteobacteria > Burkholderiales > Burkholderiaceae_C > Aquabacterium. Next base: position 5,896 of record JAVLFO010000649.1, read on the forward strand.
CGGCTTGAAGGTCAAGGTGGACGAGGCCATCTTGAACTCGCCTGTGCCGGTGCCGCCGGTCACCACTGCGCCCAACTCCTTGCGCGGCAACCTGCTGCAGGCGCGCGAACTGCTCAAGCAAGCGGGCTGGACGCTGCGCGATGGCCAGTTGCGCAACGCCAAGGGCGAGCGCCTGACGATCGACTTTCTCGACAACTCGCCCAGCATGGGCCGCGTGGTCACGCCTTTGATCCGCAACCTCGAAAAGCTCGGCATCGAAGCCAACTACCGCGTGGTGGACTACGCCGTCTACGAAAAGCGCATGAAGACCTTCGACTTCGAAGCCGTCAGCCTGGCCACACAAGGCCGCTTGATCCCCGGTGCGGAGCTGTTCCAGACCTACCACTCGTCGCAGGCCAAGGTGAATGGCTCGGGCAACCTCATGGGCGTGTCTGACCCGGTGGTGGATGCCTTGCTGGACCGCATCTCGTCAGCCCGTACCCGCCCTGAGCTGGTGGTGGCCGTGCGCTCGCTCGATCGCGTCTTGCGCCATGGCCATTACGCCGTGCTGCATTGGTACTCGAACACGCACCGCGTGGCTTACCGTGGCGGCCGCTTTGGCCAGCCCGCGCAGCCGCCTTTGCATTACGCACCCGAGGCCTGGGTGCTCGGTTGCTGGTGGAGCCTGTGATGCTGGTTTACATCCTCAAACGCGTCTTGTTGATGATCCCCACGCTGCTGGGCGTGCTGCTGGTCACTTTCGCGGTGATCCAGTTCGTGCCCGGCGGCCCCGTTGAGCAGGTGATGTCGCAGCTGCAAGGCCGAGGCACAGGCGGCGAGGGCGCAGGCCCAGCCACCGCCTACCGTGGCCGGCAAGGGGTGGACCCCGCCCAGGTGGAAGAGCTGAAAAAGCTCTACGGTTTTGACAAGCCAGCGCATGAACGCTTCATCGACATGGTCGGTGCTTACGCCCGCTTCGACCTGGGCCAAAGCTTCGTGCACCACAAGGACGTGTGGGACCTGGTCAAAGAAAAGCTGCCCGTGTCCATCAGCCTGGGTCTGTGGACGTTTTTCTTGAGCTACCTGGTGTCGGTGCCCCTGGGCATTGCCAAGGCGGTGAGGGCGGGTTCGCGCTTTGACTTTGTCACCAGCTTGTTGGTGCTGGCGGGTTACGCCATTCCGGGCTTTGTGCTGGGTGTGGCGCTGCTGGTGCTGTTTGGCGGCGGTTCGTTCTTGCAGTGGTTCCCGCTGCGGGGGCTGACCTCGGCCAACTGGGCTGAGTTGAGCACTGCGGCCAAGGTCACCGACTACCTGTGGCACATCGCCATGCCGGTCACGGCCAGCGTGCTGGGCAGCTTTGCCGTCATCACCATGCTGACCAAAAATGCCTTCTTGGACGAGATCCGCAAGCAGTACGTGCTCACGGCCCGCGCCAAGGGGCTGGACGAGCGCAAGGTGCTGTGGAAGCACGTGTTCCGCAATGCCCTGATCCCGTTGGTCACAGGTTTTCCGGCGGCGTTCATTGGCGCCTTCTTCACAGGCTCGCTGCTGATCGAGACGCTGTTCTCTCTCGATGGCCTGGGCCTGTTGAGCTACCAGTCGGTGCTGCGCCGCGACTACCCTGTGGTGCTGGGCACCCTGTACCTGTTCACCCTGATTGGCCTGCTCACCAAGCTGATCAGCGACCTTTGCTATGTCTGGGTTGACCCCCGGGTCAAGTTCGACTGATGCCCGCCATGACCGCATCCCTCACCCCCGCCCGCCGTGCCTGGTTGCGCTTCAAGCAGCATCGCCTGGGCTACGTCAGCTTGTTGATTTTCGTGGCGATGGTGCTGCTGAGCCTGGGCGCCGAGCTCTTGTCCAACGACAAGCCTTTGCTGGCCCGATACCAAGGCAAGTGGTACTTCCCGGTGGTGCAAAGTTGGCCCGAAACCGAGTTCGGCGGCACCTTTGATTCGCCCACCGATTACCTCGACCCTTTCATCGTCAAGCAGTTTGAGGCGCCGGGCAACTTTGCCCTCTACCCGCCCAACCACTCGAGTCACAAAACCATCAACTACTTCGCCAAAGACCCCAACCCCGCCGCGCCCTCATCAAGCAACTGGCTGGGCACCGACGACCGGGGCCGCGATGTGTTTGCCCGCCTGCTGTACGGCTTTCGGGTGTCGGTGCTGTTTGGGTTGGCGCTGACCTTCACGGGCGTGCTGGTGGGCGTCATCACCGGGGCGATTCAGGGCTACTACGGCGGGCGCACCGACCTGGTCGCCCAGCGCCTGATCGAGATCTGGAGCTCCATGCCTGAGCTGTACCTGCTCATCATCTTCTCGGCCGTGCTCACGCCCAGCATCTGGCTGCTGTTGGTGTTGCTCAGCTTGTTTGGCTGGATCGGTTTGTCGGACTACGTGCGCGCCGAGTTCTTGCGCAACCGCCAGTTGGACTATGTGCGTGCGGCGCGCGCGCTGGGCTTGTCGAATGGGCAAATCATATGGCGCCACATCTTGCCCAACAGCCTCACGCCGGTGGTCACGTTCTTGCCGTTCCGCATGAGTGCGGCCATCTTGGCCTTGACCTCGCTCGACTTCCTGGGCCTGGGCGTACCGCCCGACACGCCCAGCCTGGGCGAGATGCTGTCGCAAGGCAAGAACAACCTCGATGCGTGGTGGATTTCGCTCTCGACCTTTGCCGTGCTGGTGATCACTTTGCTGCTGCTGACCTTCATGGGCGATGCCCTGCGCGACGCCCTGGACCCCCGCAAGGAGGATCAGTGATGTCTCAGCCTTTAATGGACGTGCAAGACCTGCACATTGCGTTTGGCCGCAAGGAGGTCGTGCGCGGCGTGAGCCTGCAGATCCACCGCGGTGAAAAGCTCGCGCTGGTGGGTGAGTCTGGTTCGGGCAAAACCATCACCGCCATGAGCTTGCTCAAGCTGGTGCCCCAAGCGCGTGTGAGTGGCCGTGCGCTGTTCACTGGCGTGGACACCAAAGGCGCGGCGCAGCCTACGCGCGACCTCCTGCAACTGAGCGAGCGCGAGCTGCGCGGCGTGCGCGGCAAAGACGTGGCTGTGATCTTCCAAGAGCCCATGACCGCGCTCAACCCCCTGTTCAGCGTGGGCGAACAAATCGCCGAGGTGATCGAGCTGCACGAAGCCTGCACCCGCGCGCAAGCGTGGGCCAAGGCCGTGAGCCTGCTGCAGCAAACCGGCATCCCTGAGCCCGCGCGCCGCGCCAACAGCTTTGCGCATCAACTCTCAGGGGGGCAGCGCCAACGCGCCATGATCGCCATGGCCCTGGCTTGCGAGCCCCAGTTGCTGCTGGCCGACGAGCCCACCACCGCCTTGGACGTGACCCTGCGCGGACAGATCCTCGACCTGCTCAGCGAGCTGCAAGCGCGGCGCGGCATGGCCGTGTTGATGATCACGCACGACCTGCACCTGGTGCGCCGTTTTGCCGACCGCGTGGCTGTGATGGAAAACGGCGTGCTCGTTGAGCAAGGCCCGGTGGCCGAGGTGTTCGCCAACCCGCAGCACCCCTACACCCGCAAGCTGCTCGACAGCCGCCCCGTGCGCGATGTGGTCGAGCAACCCACCGCCACCGACACGCCGCCGCTGGTGTCGGCCCGCGCGCTGAAAGTCAGTTACCCCGTGCTTTTACCCGGCCTGCGCGGCTGGTTCAAACAGGGGCGCTTTGTGGCGGTGCAGTCGGCCCAGTTTGACTTGGCCAAGGGACGCACATTGGCCGTGATTGGCGAGTCGGGTTCGGGCAAGTCCACGCTGGCCCTGGCCGCGCTGGGCCTTCAGCCTTTTGAAGGCAGCCTGAGCATCACGGGCCAGCCTTGGCGCTTCAAGGCCGAGCTCGACAAGCCCTTGCGCCGCATCGTGCAAGTGGTCTTTCAAGACCCCTTCTCATCTTTGTCGCCCCGCATGACCGTGGAAGAGCTGGTGGCCGAGGGCCTGCGCATCCACGAGCCGCAACTGAGCACCGCTCAGCGCCAAGCGGCGGTCATCCAGGTCTTGCAAGAGGTCGGTTTGACCGAGGCCCAGTTCCCCAATCTGCTGGCGCGTTACCCGCACGAGTTTTCAGGTGGGCAGCGGCAGCGCTTGGCATTGGCCCGGGCTTTGATCATTGCCCCAGAGGTGCTGGTGCTCGACGAGCCCACCAGTGCGCTGGACGTCACCATCCAAAAGCAGGTGCTGAGCCTGTTGCAAAAGCTGCAGCGCGACCGTGGCTTGAGCTACTTGCTCATCACCCACGATGTGGACGTGGTGGCCGCGATGGCCCACGACGTGATCGTGATGCAAGGCGGGCAGGTGCTTGAAAGCGG
>JAVLFO010000650.1:0-8784 GCA_046052805.1 Aquabacterium sp.
GTCGGCAGCGTCAGATGTGTATAAGAGACAGGGCCTGGGCCGCTTGCTGATGCTCACCCAGGCGACGGCGCACTTCGTCGCTCGAGGTCTTGGCCATGGTGGCCAGTTCATCGGCGATCAGCCCGCGCAGGGCCCCTTCAGGGAACTGTGCGATCAGCGGAATGGCCTGGACGAGCAAGCGCGCGCGCCCCTCGGCGCTGTCCATGTCGCAGTCGGCACTGGCGTGCTCCAGCACCTGCTTGGACAGGGGCACTGCTTTTTTGACGCAGGCCTCAAAGGCTTCGGGGCCGTGCTCGCGGATGTAGCTGTCAGGGTCATGCTCGGCTGGCAAGAACAAGAAGCTGACGCGGCGTGTGTCGGTGGCGTGGGGCAGCACGGCTTCGAGCGCGCGTCCGGCAGCCCTTCGCCCAGCGGCATCACCGTCAAAGCTGAACACGACCTGGTCTGTGAAGCGAAAAAGCTTGTGCGCATGGTCGGCCGTGCACGCTGTGCCGAGCGTGGCCACTGCGTTGCCAAAGCCCCATTGCGCCAAGGCCACCACGTCCATATAGCCTTCGGTGACGATGGCGTAGCCCTTGTTTCGCAGTGCCGAGCGGCCCTCGAACAGCCCGTAGAGCTCTTTGCCTTTGCTGAAGACCGGCGTTTCAGGGGAGTTGAGGTATTTGGGCTCGCCCTTGTCCAGCACGCGCCCGCCAAAGCCGATGACTTGGCCCTGGGGGTTGCGGATCGGGAACATGATCCGGTCGCGGAAGCGGTCGTAGCGCTTGCCTTCGCTTTCGCCCGGTTGCGGCTCGTGCGTGATCACCAATCCCGACTCCACCAGCAGAGGGTCGTCGTACTTGGGAAAAGCGCTGGCCAAGCCGCGCCAGCTGTCAGGCGCATACCCCAATGCGAACCGCGCCGCGATCTCGCCTGTCAAGCCGCGCCCCTTGAGGTAGGCAATGGCGCGAGGGTCTTTTTTGAGCTGCTGCTTCCAGTGTTGGGTGGCCGTGGCCATCACATCGGTCAGCGACGTTTGCTTCTCTTTGACCTGCTTTTGCCGCTCACGCTCTTCGGGCCTCACGTTGTCATCGGGGACCTGCATGCCCTGCATCTGGGCCAAGTCTTTGACGGCCTCGACAAAGCCCAGACCACCGTACTCCATCAAGAAACCCACCGCATTGCCGTGCACGCCGCAGCCAAAGCAGTGGTAGGTCTGGCGGGTGGGGCTGACGATGAAGCTGGGCGACTTCTCGCCGTGGAAAGGGCACAGCCCCTTGTAGTTGATGCCCGCCTTTTTCAGCGTGACGTACTTGCCCACGAGGTCAGCGACATCGGTTCGGGCGAGCAGGTCTTGGATGAATGACGGTGGGATCACAACGGGGCTTGTCGCAGCTACGGTGCCAATAGATGAGAACGGCCCCGGCGCACAGGTGCGGCGGGGCCGTTGGTGCTCAGCCTGGGGCTGAGGACAATCTTAACGGGCCAGAGCCTCGAGGGCGCGTTGGGTGATGTCGTCCACCGAACCCAGGCCGCTGATCTTGCGGCACTGGGGCGCTGCCGCCTCGCCCGTGGCAGACCAGTCACTGTAGTAGCTCACCAGGGGCTTGGTTTGCTGATGGTAAATGTCCAAGCGCTTGCGCACGGTTTCTTCTTTGTCGTCGTCGCGCTGGATCAGGTCTTCACCTGTGACGTCGTCTTTGCCTGCCACTTTGGGTGGGTTGAAGACCACGTGGTAGGTTCGGCCAGAAGCCACGTGCACACGGCGACCACTCATGCGCTCAATGATCGAGGAGTCTGGCACGTCGATTTCGAGCACAAAGTCGATCTTGACGCCCGCCGCCTTCATGGCTTCGGCCTGAGGGATCGTGCGTGGGAAACCGTCAAACAAGAAACCGTTGGCGCAGTCGGTTTGTGTGATGCGCTCTTTGACCAAGCCAATGATGATGTCGTCGCTGACCAAACCACCGGCGTCCATGACCTTCTTGGCCGCCAAACCCAGCTCAGTACCCGCCTTGACGGCAGCGCGCAACATGTCGCCCGTCGAGATTTGGGGAATGCCAAACTTCTGGCACAGGAACGCGGCCTGCGTGCCTTTTCCGGCGCCGGGTGCGCCCAACAGGATGAGTCTCATGTGTCTCCTCGGTATCCGGTATGGCCGCACAACGCCCGTATGTGCAGCCGATCAAGGGCGGGAGAATACCATGCGGGTTTTCGGCAGCGATGGGGGGAAACGCCGCATTGGCTGTGCAAGCCTCTGCAAGTGGCGTTCCTGTTTGTGATGCACCACAGTGGTGTCAAGCAGCGATCAGTGAGCGAACCCGTTCAAGGTCTTCCGGCGTGTCTACACCGGGGCCGGGTGCTTGATCCGTGACGTGCACGGCGATGCGTTCGCCATGCCAGAGCACGCGCAACTGCTCCAGTGATTCGGCCGCTTCCAGCGGGCTAGGGGGCAGTTGCGGAAAGCGCTTGAGAAAACCCGCCCGATAACCATAGATGCCGATGTGCCGCAGCGGCGCCGCAGCGCCTTGCGCCGGCTGTCCGGGGGAGGGGGCATCTCGCCACCACGGAATGGGCGCGCGCGAAAAGTAGAGCGCGCGTCCTTGGGCGTCGGTCACCACCTTGACCACGTTGGGGTTGGTGAATTGATCGGCAGCATCGATGTGGTGCGCAGCCGTGCTGACAACGCAGTCAGGTCGCAGGTCAAGCTGCGCTGCGCAGGCGTCGATCAAACCTGGGTCGATCAAGGGCTCGTCGCCCTGCACGTTGACCACCGCGTCTTGGCCATCCAAACCCAGCAACAGGCAGGCCTCGGCCAGGCGGTCGCTGCCTGTGGGGTGATCGAATCGTGTCAGCACACAACGGATGCCGTGCTGCTCGCATGCGCTGGCAATGAGCGCGTCGTCGGCCGCGACCACCACTTGGCTGGCGCCACTCAAAGCCGCGCGCTGCGCGACGCGCACGATCATGGGCAGTCCGCCAATGTCGGCCAGCGGCTTATTGGGCAGGCGGCTGGAGGCCAAGCGCGCCGGGATCAGCACGGTGTAGGCCATGCTCAAGCCCCGGTCGTCGTCTGCGGCACGGGCTGGTCGTCTTCATCCAGCGGCACGGCCTCGTTTTCCAGCATCACTGGGATGCCATCGCGGATGGGAAAGCCCATGCGGTCGGCGTGGCAGATCAGGTAGGGGCTTTGAAGTGGGCGCTGGAGGGGGCCTTTGCAGACGGGGCAGACCAGCAGTTCGATGAGGCGTGTGTCCATGAGGATGCAGAAGTTGGATGTGCGAAGCAGTCAGAGCGCCAGCAGGACGCTCACAAGCGGACGGTGTTGCCCGGGCGCTGGGGCAAGCGGGCGTCGAGGGCCTCCCAGAAGGTGGCCTCAAGGTCGAAGTCTAGTGCGGACACCCAGACCCGTGTGTCTGGTCGCTCATGGACCAGTCGCTCAGGCGAGAGTTTGACGGCGTCTTTCTCGGTCAGGACAACATCGGTGGCTTCGACAGGCCAGGGCAGGGTGGACCAATCGGCATGGTCGTCCAGGGGCAGGCCTGTGACCGCCAAGCCGGTGGCTGCCAAGGCGTCAAAAAAACGCTGAGGTTGCGCAATGCCAGCGGCGGCCCAAACGGCTTGATGTGGCTGTAGACGCGCGCTCGCCGGTTGCCCCTGCGACCAGTCCTGAAAGGGCACGGGCGCATGAAGTTGTTTGTATGCCAAGTGCCCGGGAAGGTGCGTGCTGGGCTGAGCGGCGTTGTACAAAACCAGGGCAGGTGGGCGCGCGCCGTCTTTGGGCATGGCGCACGGAGGCGTGTCAACGGGTTCGCGCAAAGGGCCAGCCGGCAGCAGCCAGCCGTTGCCTGCGCCACGTTCGTCAAACACCACGATCTCGATGTCGCGCTGCAAGGCCAGGTGCTGCAAGCCGTCGTCGCACACCAGCACATCGATCTCGGGGTGACGCGCCAACAGCGCTTGGCCACTGGCGCCGCGATCACGCCCGATCATCACGGGCACGTGGGCGCGTCGCCATATCAGCATGGGCTCGTCGCCTGTTTGACGGGCGCTCAAACCCGCGTGAGTTTGCGCGTCAAGCAAGAGCGGTCCGTCTTTTGGCAGCGCTGCCTTGTAGCCACGGCTCAAGACGCCGGGGTGCCAGCCGGTCGCCTTGAGGTGCGCCAGCAGGGCCAGGGTGGTGGGGGTTTTGCCTGCGCCACCCACGACGCGGTTGCCCACCACGATCACGGGCACTGGCAATCGCGCGGAATGCGTCCAGCCACGCAGAAACGCCATCCGGCGCCACGCCACCACGCCCGCCATGAGACGCGACAGTGGCCACAGCAGCCGCATGCCCAGCCCACGGCTGAGCCACGCTCGGTTGATGCGCTGCTCCAGGCTCACTGCGCCGTGCCGGATGTTTTGTCGCTCTGGCCCTGCGTCGCGAAGGTGAGCTGCGACAGGCCAACTCGCCGAGCCGCGTCCATCACATTGATCACGCTTTGGTGGGTTGCCGAGGCATCGGCCGTCACCACGATCACAGTGTCTTTGGCCGTGCCGGCCGCACGCGACAAGCTGGCCGCGAGTGCCTCAACACCGCGTCCGTCAAGCAGCTGCCGGTCGACCACGTAACGCCCATCTGAGGTCACCAGCACGACCAGCTCGCGAGGGCGGGGCTTGCTCGCCTGGGCGTTGGCCACGGGCAGGTTGATCTTGAGCTCGGTCATCTTGGTGTACGTGGTGGTGAGCATCAAAAAAATCAGCACCACCAGCAGCACGTCGATGAAGGGAATCAGGTTGATCTCCGGCTCGTCACTTTGTCGCCGTTTGTTGAAGTTCATGGGCATGCGCGCCAGCCCTTGTCTCAGCGACGACCTGAGGTGATCCGCAAGATGTGCGGCACCATGCGCTCAGCCGCTTGCTCCAGCGTCAAGGTGTAGCCGTCGATGCGCGAGCGAAAGTGCCGATAAAACATCAGCGACGGTATGGCCACGACCAAGCCAAACGCGGTGTTGTAGAGGGCCACCGAGATGCCATGCGCCAGCTCTGCGGGATTGGCTCCGGCAGAGGTGCCCGTGGCGCCAAAAATTTCGATCATGCCGATCACCGTACCCAGCAGACCCAGCAGGGGGGCCGCGCTCGCAATGGTGCCCAAGGCGTTCAGGTTGCGCTCAAGATGGTGCACCGCGTCTTTGCCTGCCGACTCAAACGCGCCTCGCAAGTGCGCTTCGTTGATCTTGGGTTCGGCGGCCGCGGCGCGCAAGCCGTGCGCCAAGACCTTGCCCAATGGCGAGTTGTCGGCCAGCTTGTTGACGGTGTCGGCCGGTGGCAGGCTGGTCCGCGTGACCGAAATCACCTCGTCGACCAGTCGGGCCGGGGCGACTCGGGCCTCGCGCAGGCTCAAAAACCGCTCAATGACCAAGGCCAGTGCGGCGATCGAACACGCAACGAGGGGGATGATGGGCCAGCCAGCGGCTTGCAGGATCGACAGCAACGGAAAACTCCCAAGTAAGGCTTGGCGCAGGGCCAGATCAACCCTGGATTATGTCGCCGAAACACCGCTCGCTCACCCGTTGCAACCCGCGTTTACCGCATCGCAAAACCTGGGCTGCGCGACAATCGCTCTAGGTGTTGCAACGCCGCATTTTCCACACAAGCTGTGGATAACTTTGTGGGTAAGCCGGTTTTGAGTGGCGCTGACCCAGGCAAAACAAGGCCATTCCTTAATTTGCCTCTTTTTTAAGCAGCTAATTTTCTATATGAATCAATCACTTAGCACATTGTTAAGCCTGTGTGAAGCCCATGGGGGCTTGCCGGCCCATGGGCGGCTTGGCTGTGGACTCTTGTGGTGCGTTTGGGGTGCGCCATGAGCGCCATTGGCGGCCAAGGTGGGGCGCCAGGCGCACGAACTTGGGGGGTCGCAGCGCTGGTGCAGGCCATCGGAGACAACCTTGCCACGCGTTTTGCGTCGTGCGTGGTTCGGGGCGAGATCAGCGGCTACACGCGGGCTGCCAGCGGACACGGCTACTTCACCCTCAAGGACGAACATGGCAACGCCGCTTTGCGGTGCGCGATGTTCCGGCGGGCCTTGTCGCAGGTTGATTTCGTCCCGACCGAGGGGATGCTCGTTGAGGTTCGCGGCAATGTGGCCGTTTACGAGGCACGAGGCGAGTTGCAGTTGGTCGTGGACGCCATGCAGCGGGCCGGTGCTGGCGCTTTGTACGAACAGTTTCTGAGACTCAAGGCGCGCCTGGAGGCCGAGGGCCTTTTTGACGCGGCGAACAAGCGCGCCATGCCTCGCTACCCGCGTCGCATTGGCGTGGTCACGTCTCTGGCTGCAGCGGCGCTGCGAGATGTTTTGGCCACCTTGGCTCGGCGCTCGCCCCATGTCGAAGTTGTGCTGTCGCCTTGCATGGTTCAAGGCGCTGAGGCCCCGGCCCAGATCGTTCACGCCCTGACGCAGCTTCAACTGGCCCACAGCCAAGGGGTGCCTTTGGACGCCGTGATCGTGTGCCGAGGCGGTGGCTCACTCGAGGACCTTTGGGCCTTCAACGACGAGCGCGTGGTGCGCGCCATTGCCGCCAGTCGCATCCCGGTCATCAGCGGAGTGGGGCACGAAACAGATGTCACCTTGGCCGACTTTGCGGCCGACATGCGCGCACCGACCCCAACGGCTGCGGCCGAGTTGGCTGCGGTTGAGCAAAGTGCCGCACTGCAAACGCTGGACGCGATCGAGCGTCACTTCCAACACCGCATGGGCCAGCGCCTGGACAACCTGGCTCAGCGCCTTGATCACGCGGCCGTGCGATTGGCCAGGCCCGCGCAGGCTCTGAGGGCGCATGATCAGCAACTCGGCTTGTTGGCGCATCGCTTGCAGGCCGCCGTCACAGACCGGGTTCGCTGGTCGGGGCAAACCTTGCCGGCGCAGTCGGCCAGGTTGTCACGCGCGGTGGTCTTGCAAACGGCACGCGCCTCGCAAAGGCTCGATGCGATCGAAGGGCGCTTGCGTGCGCTGGATCCGCAGCGGGTGCTGGAGCGCGGCTATGCCTGGCTCAGCGATGCACAAGGCCGCGCGATCACCAGCGCGCAATCGGCCGCGCCCGGTGAGATGGTCACCGGCGTTTTGGCCGATGGCACCCTGCGCATGCGTGTGGAGTCGCCCATACCCAAGGTCTGACAACATGCATTCATGGCGTCGGCAGAAAAGCGACGCCAGCACCGCACGCAATAGCCCTATGTTGCGATCAACGCCTGCTCGCGTGCCTACAATCGCCCGTCGAATTTTCTTCCCAACACATCAGGACCCCACACCATGGCACACACGCTTCCTCCCCTGCCTTTCGCAGCCGACGCTCTGGCTCCCCACATGTCGAAGGAAACCTTCGAATACCACCATGGCAAGCACCACCAGGCTTACGTGACCAACCTGAACAACCTGATCCCCGGCACCGAGTTCGAAGCCCTGTCGCTGGAAGAGATCGTCAAGAAGTCCAGCGGTGGCATCTACAACAACGCCGCTCAAATCTGGAACCACACCTTCTTCTGGAACTGCCTGACCCCCAACGGTGGCGGCGCTCCCACTGGCGCACTGGCTGACGCCATCAACGCAAAGTTCGGCAGCTTCGATGCCTTCAAAGAAGCCTTCACCAAGTCCGCTGTCGGCAACTTCGGCTCCGGCTGGACATGGTTGGTCAAGAAGGCCGATGGCTCGGTCGACATTGTCAACACCGGTGCCGCTGGTACCCCATTGACCACGGGCGACAAGGCCTTGTTGACCATCGACGTCTGGGAACACGCCTACTACATTGATTTCCGCAATGCCCGCCCCAAGTTCGTCGAGACTTTCTTGACGCACTTGGCCAACTGGGACTTCGCCGCGAAGAATTTCGCCTGATCGCGTTGTCACGCCAGTCAAAAAGCCGGGCAATGCCCGGCTTTTTTGTTGACCGCCGAGGGCGCGTGGCGCATCCAATGGCCTGTCGTTTTACAAAGATTTCTGCGCGCACAGCGAGGCACGCTGCTTTGGCAGTGGTACATTGGATGAGGTTTTTTTCAAGGCCCTTCCCGTCGCCCTTGTTGGATTTTGCTTTCCAAGCAGTCAGCAAGGCGGGTCGCAATCCGCCAACCGGTCAAGCCGTGTCGCGGAAGGTTTTCAACCAGCCATTGTCCCGGCATACCCGGGAGCGAGGTCAGCGAAATGATGCAGCAGTTCAGGTCGAACTCGTACCTGTTTGGGGGCAACGCCCCTTACGTCGAAGAGTTGTATGAGGCCTACCTCAACAACCCCGGATCCGTGCCAGACAACTGGCGCTCCTACTTCGACGCACTCCAAAACGTCCCAGCCACTGATGGCACCGATCACCGCGACGTGGCACATGCCCCCGTGGTCGAATCGTTTGCGCAGCGTGCCAAGGCCAACGCCTTCATGGTCAAGACCAGCTCGGCTGACTTGGCTGTGGCGCGCAAGCAGGTGCATGTTCAGTCGCTGATCGCTGCCTATCGTTTCCTGGGCTCCCGCTGGGCTGATCTCGACCCGCTCAAGCGCCAAGAGCGCGCCAAGTTGCCCGAACTCGATCCGTCGTTCTACGACTTCACCGAGGCGGACATGGACATCACGTTCAGCGCCACCAACACGTATTTCACCAAAGCAGAGCACATGACGCTGCGTGAAATCGTGCAGGCGCTGCGCGAAACGTACTGCGGCAGCATCGGCGCCGAGTACATGCACATCACCGACCCCACCGAAAAACGCTGGTGGCAGGAACGCCTGGAGAGCATCCGCTCCAAGCCAACCTTCAGCGCCGAGAAGAAAAAGCACATTCT